>DATLHP010000168.1:0-10564 GCA_035539835.1 Bdellovibrionales bacterium | reverse complement strand
GGCAACCAGCGCTTCAAAAGGCGATCAGAAACTGATCGCCTTTTTCTTTTTCGTGAGGGTCAGATGCCTTCGTGTACGTTGAGGAGAAGTTTTCCGTTGATCACGCCTGAGATTTGGTAGGAGCCGGTTGAAAGAGCCGTTAATCCCATTTCACGCGAGACTTTTCCATCCGTCGTTTTGTAGGTTCCTTTGAAGGCTGTCTTCGCTTGCATCCAAGGTCCTGACTGAAGACCCGAAGCGCCGGGATACAAAGTCTGTTCATCAGGTAGGTAAACCAATAATGCGGCGTCGAAAGCCATTGGAGGGTCAAAGCGTTGCAGCTCTGCCTTGCCCCAAACTTTGTAGGGACCTTTTCCTTTTTTTACTTCGACGACGAATTGGTTATTCTTGAAGCGCATACTCACGCATTCGACATCAGCAGGAACTGCAAAGAAGTTCGTTTGCGGATTATCAGCGAAGAATTTTCGATTTTGCTCGATGACGATGGGCCCATTTGACGAAGAATCTGAAGTCGACGAGCACATGGCCATTTGGACATCAGAGAAAATCGTGTCGCTAAACTTGAATAAATGAAAACGTGGAAAATTTTTGAACATCTCCGCGCCGTAGTGCGCTCTTTCTTTGTCGACCAAAGTTTCTGGAAACCTCTCGCTCATCAAACCGTATTCAGAAGAATGAATCATGCCGAACACGTGTCCAACTTCATGTGAGAGCACAGCATAGAGAAGCGCCCCATCCTCAATACTCCAGACGTCGTCGACGACTTTGGTGCTTTCATATTTTAGCGGCCCTCGAGATGGCGAAATGTAAATGAATCCGCGACCTCTCATATTTTTCGTGTCGTAATCTGTACGAACCGTCAGTCCTAGATATTTTTTCGGATCGCCAATGCGTTGAATCTGCTCGCCACCCAAAACACCAAACTGAAATACGATTGAAACGCCTTTTGCGCAGGCCACCTGTTGAAACACTTGCGTGCCGACTTTGAGCTCTTTGCCGTCGGTGCCTGGAGTGGATGGTCTGGTCTCTGCGAACTCGCTCTTCCAGTTGGCGAGCGTCACACGTACGATTTCTTCGACGCGTGAACGACCGAGACCGAAATTCGCCTCATCTATTTCCACGCAGTAGTTAACGACTTTCGTGTTCTGCAAAAACCACGGGTTTCTTGCATCGCGAATGAGCTCTCCTCCGCCGCTCGACCAACCAGCGAGAGACTGGGAACTCGGAACCAAAATCGCCGCCAAAATCGCGGTCGCCGTTAGCGTCTTGAACCAGTTCATTTTCAACTCCATTGAAAGTACAGGTTACGGTTCCACTTCGCAGAACCTCTGTCATTGGTTTCTCCTGATTCAAAGCAGCAGTAAATTATTTAGTAATTAAATGATGCCTTCAAGTTATATCCATTGTTAACTCATGGGATGATTCCCTATGCCTGCAGCGGATATAAAGACGTTCTCAGAGAAGCGCTCGAAGCGAGAAAATCTCAAATGCCTGGACGATCGGTATCGTTCCAAGCCATGGCCGAACACTGCGGCATTCAAAAGACGTATCTGTCGAAGGTCCTTAATCGCGAAGGCCACTTGAATGAAGATCAACTGTTTCTCGCGTTCGAGTATTTGGAGTTTGATCGCGAAGCGAGTGATTTTGGTTTACTGCTTTTGAACTGGGAAAAAGCTTCGACGCCGAAACGAAAGCAACGTCTCGCCGACGAAATCGCAAAGATCAAACGCGCGAAGCTAAAAACAGAAGCCAGTATTGCCGTCGAAAAAGCCAACCCGGGATCCGCAGAGCTACTCGAATATTATTTGGATCCGATCTATCAGGTCATCCACATGTGCCTGACTGTTCGCCGCCTCGCCGACGATCCGCTGAAGATCGCAGAGCTTTTGCATCTGAGGCCCGCAGCGTTGCGCCGATACATGACAGGTCTTGCTGGGATGGGAATCATTCGATTCCAAGAAAGTCGCGGCACGTATTCGAAAGTATCTGTCGTGTTAGATAACCTGCATCTGCCCGAGGATTCACCGTTGCACCCCGCCTACTCGGCAAGAATGCGAATGAAAGCTGTCGAACGCATGGAGACTCTCGACAAGAGCGACGCGTACCGTTTCTCAGTGGTTTTCTCGACAGACGCAAAAGCGAAAGAAGAAATTCATTCAAGTTTCTTGAATTGGCTCAAGGGCGTCCAAAAGACAGTTCAAAAAAGCTCTGAAGAAGAAGTCTTTCAACTGAACTTCGACTTATTCAGCTGGACGACCTAGAAGGTTCGAACCCCAAACTCTTCGATTGAGAATCAAAGCTACCTCGTCTGGACGAGGTAGCTTTTGACGGCGACAAAAAATGGCAATCATATCTTGTTTACAACCACTATTTGAAAAACGTTTTGATCGGTTAGACTGTGCTCCGAACAAATGGAGATGATTAATGAATAACTCTGCAATTAAGTTCTTGGTTTGCGCTATTGCCACCTTTGTTTCTGTTGTAAGCGCTCATGCGCAATCAACTCCCTCTCAACTTCTGCAAGAACTCAATCGCGGAATACGGCTTGGGAATTTCGAGACTCTGTCGACAGATGAGCAAGATCGGTTTTTGGTGCTACTATCTGATGCACGTGATCTTCTTAATGGCGGATCTTCGAGCACGTCTTACATGTGCGTTCACACCGGCAATAACTATTATGCTCTCTCAGATTCATCGACCGGAAAGTCGTACGGTTCGGAACTTTATGGTCTCGATGCGTGCAAAGCAACCCTGCCAGCGCCAGGATCGCAATTTACGTGTGTTCACGCAGGCAATAACTATTATGAGCTCACCAATCTCGCCAGCAATCAAAGCTTTGGAACTGAACTATACAGCCTTGCTTCATGCAAAATCACCTTGCCAAAACCAAACCAAGTGCTTGCGTGCGTTCACACTGGCAACAACTACTATCAAGTAACCAATTTACGAACGAGCGCTAAAATTGGAACAGAGGTTTATGGTTCCAACGCCTGCGTAAGACAGTTGCCTTAACTAGAACAAGAACCGTGTCTTGATTGACGTTGGTAGTTGTGAAATTCGGGCGGCGACGGCACTGGCTTCGGCTTTGCCCATGTCCATGACCATGTAGCCGATCGCTGGATCCGTATGAAGCGACTGCGCTTCGATGTTGCCGCCGATTTCGGAGACGATGCCGTTGATGTCCGAGAGAACGCCCGGAACGTTTTTGTGAACGTTGACGATGCGGTGACAGTCTTTATGCAAGACCGGCAAATCGACGTTTGGAAAATTCACGGCGCCCCGTGTGCTTCCCGTTTTTAAAAACGCGATGAAACTATGAGCGACTTCAAGTCCGATGGCTTCTTGGGCCTCTAGAGTGCTGCCGCCAATGTGCGGAGTTAGAATGACGTTCGGAATCCCCTGCAGCTCAGATGCGAATTTCTCTTTGTTGCTGGCTGGCTCTTGCGGAAACACGTCGACCGCAGCGCCACCGATGTGACCCGAGCGCAATGCTTTCGCGAGCTCTGGAATATTGACGACAGTTCCACGGCTCGCGTTGATCAGGTGGGCGCCTTTTTTCATGCGCGAAAGCTCACTGGCTCCGATCAAATTTCGAGTCTGCAATGTATCCGGAACATGCAGGCTCACGAAATCAGATTGCTCGAGAAGATCACCGAGGCTACGCACCGGCTGTGAATTACCGAGCGGAAGTTTTTTGATCAGATCGTAGTAAATCACACGAAGGCCCAAGCCTTCGGCAAGAACACTCACCTGACTTCCGATGTGTCCGTAACCGACGAGCCCAAGAGTTTTACCGCGCACTTCACGCGAGCCTTCTGCTGATTTCAACCACTCGCCTTGGTGGGCCTTCATACTGCGGTCACCCAGTTGACGAGCGAGACAGATCACCTCGGCAATGACAAGTTCTGCGACACTGCGTGTGTTGCTATAAGGCGCGTTGAATACCGGCATGCCCAGAGCATTGGCACGAGATAAATCGACTTGATCGGTGCCGATACAAAAAGCACCGATGACATCGATGTGGCGATTGTTGGTCAGAACTTTATCGGTGAGCTGCGTCTTTGAGCGAATACCGACGACCGAGACCTCTTTAAGCCATGCGTTTAGGTCCGCTTCGCTCGGCGATGCTGACTCGAGGCGAACATCAAAGCCCTCATTTTCGAGAAGATCTTTTGCTTTGGGATGAATGCCTTCTAGGAGAAGAATTCGAGTTTTCGACATGAGAAATCCCTTTCGAGTCGCAAGTTCATTGTCATGGTCATCGAGACCCGAATACAATAGGCAGTGCACATCGTCAGGAGGGTTTAACGTGACCGATAGCAGACTCGGTCTTCTCGTCGTCGATGACGACGATTTGATCGTAGCCAGCATTCGTATGGCCTTGCCAGCACAGTGGCGAATGGCCCATACATCGAGCCCCAAAGAACTTCCAAAAGGAAGCTTCACTGGTGCCCTGGTCGACATGCACTTAACGGGCGATACGACCCGCGCCGAGGGCGTTCAGGTCATTCAGAAACTTCGGGAGCTAGACCCGCATCTCGAAATCGTGGCGATGTCTGGCAACCTCGACCGCCAATTGATGGAAGCCTGTCTCAAGGCCGGCGCTTCTCGCTTTCTTGCAAAACCTCTGACCCCTGAAGAACTGCAACTCACTCTCGAAAAAATCGAAGCACTTCATCTTTTAAGAAACGCGGCGACACGCGGAAAATCCACGCCATGGATTGGATCTTGCGAAACCTCGCGTCGAGTTCAGCGAGAGATCGCAAGTCTCAAAGGTGAAGCGGGCCCCATCTTGATCGAAGGTGAATCCGGAACCGGAAAAGAAGTCGCAGCCTCTTTGATCCACGCTCAAGAAACAACCGGTTCAAATGGTCGGCCCTTTGTGAGCGTGAACCTGGCCGCAATTCCCGAAACTGTTTTTGAATCTGAATTCTTCGGTCACGTACGCGGCGCTTTCACTGGTGCTGACCAAAATAAAATGGGTCTCGCCGAAGCCGCTCATGGCGGTGATCTGTTTTTGGATGAAGTCGAAGCACTGCCACTGACACAGCAAGCGAAGCTCTTGCGATTCCTTGAAAGCGGCGAAGTTCGAAAGGTCGGAGCAAAGGAATCGATTCGCGTTTCTGTTCGCGTGATCGCGGCGACCAACCGCAATCTCGAGACGATGGTGAAAGAAGGAAAATTTCGCGAAGACCTTTTGTGGCGATTGAACGGTCGAAAAATCATTCTTCCCACTCTTCGTGAGCGCAGCGATGACATGCGTGAGCTCGTGGATCACTTTCTTTCGCAAGAACGGCCGAGACGAAACAAAAGTCTCGATGCCGATGCGATACCAGCACTCGCCGCCCACGGCTGGCCGGGCAACGTTCGCGAACTCAAACGGGTCGTCGAACAATTGGCACTTCACGCTCCATTGCCAGTGATTCGCAGAGAAGACGTCTTGAGAGTATTGCCAGCGTCGGTGCGCCAGCCGACGGGGCAAACCATCGATTTAAGCCGAGGCCTCACGACGCTGATTGCTGACTATGAGGCGCAGGTGATTCGTTTCGCTCTAGAGAAGAAAAACGATGTCGACGAAGCTGCGCTGCTGCTTGGCATATCGCGTTCAAGTCTCTATAAAAAGATAAAGGATTACGGCATCAATGAGTAACGCTCTCTGGAACGATCCGCTTTATCGAGAAACGGTCTATCTCGTCGTCGGAGTTCTCTTCGTCGTCGGACTCGGACTTTTTCCACTCCGTAACAAAAACACCCATACCCAAGCGCACTGGGCGAGCTTGAAGAGCTGGCTCTTCGCAGCACCGGTACTCATGGGTTTGTGTGGATTGCCAGCCCCGTGGCCACTTTTTATTCTTTGTCTCGTCGGTATCAACGGAGCAAAAATCTTCTTCCAGATGATGGGCATGTACCATCGCTCGAATTTCGTATGGATGACGTACGTCGGCGTTATCGCACTCGGTGTCGCTATTCACTACGACCTCATGGAAGTCTACAATCTCGCGCCGATGATATTTCTTGGCACGATCTGCATGATTCCGATCTTGCGAAATTCGCCGAAGCAAATGGTGCAGTATCTTGCTCTGGCTTTGATGGGTTTCAGCTTTTTGGGTTGGGCCTTCATGCATCTCGGCTGGATTTGGAAACTCGAGCGCGGCCCTTATATGGTGATCTACCTGATCATCCTCACTGAAGTTTGCGATAACATGTACCTGCTCTTGAGCCGACACATCGGGAAAATCAAACCATTCTCGAAAATTTCTCCGAAGCGAAACCTTGAAGCTGGGATCATCGCCTTTGGCCTGACTCTGCTTCTTGCATGGAGCATGCGCCATCTTTTGCCAGTCCGTTCAGAGACATTCTGGGTTGCGTCGGGTCTCGTCGCTGCCTTCGGAGGAAGCTTAGGTGATTTGGTTTTGTCGGTGATTCGTCGCGATCTCGGCATCAAAGACGTCGGACCATTCATCATCGGTCGCGGCGATCTCCTAACGATCATGGATCGCATGATCTTCGTTGCGCCGATCTTCTATTACGTTATGTGGTATCTACAGAAGTCAGCCCAAGAAACTGGAGCTCTCTAAGTGAAAGAGTGGGATTACGAGAACGATCAATGGATGGCGCTTCCTTCGCATTTGAAGCATCTTCCTCTGTTCACTCGCCACTATGATCTCTTGAGTCTGTTCATGCGGACTCTATGGTCGATCATTCTGAAGTATTGGTTCTTCAAGTTCTACATTCGCTTGAAAGTGAAAGGCGACTTTCACGAAATTCATCGCAACTACCCCCGTCTTCTTGTCATCGCCAATCACGCAAGCCATCTCGATGCTGTTTCAATCGCGGCGGCAATTCCGTTTCGATATTGGTTGGATGTCTACATCGCGGCTGCGAAAGATTATTTCTTTTCTAACCCAGTCTTCACATTCTTCTCTAAGCATTGCCTCGGTGCGATTCCAATCGATCGCAAAGACAAAAAAGGCGAAGCCGTCGAGCTCTGTATCAATCTTCTCAATAAGCTCGAGCGTATTTGGCTAATCATCTTTCCTGAAGGAACTCGCTCGAAAGATGGATACATCCAAGAATTCAAACGTGGCGTGAGTCTCTTCTCTGAGAAGACAACGACTCCACTGTTGTTTTTGTATCTCGAAGGATCCAGTGAGCTGTGGCCAAAAGGAAGAGGCTTCGCGAAACCGGGTCCACTCACTCTTCACGTCGGACCGGTTCATCCGCCAGCGCCGATCGAACTCATCTACGAACACTACAGAGATTGGGTTATGCGAATTAATCCGAATGCCTTCAAGAACGAAGAAGGCCCTGTCTGAGTTAGCTTTCCTCTAAAGTACTTCGCTCGATTTTCTTAACCAGGTATCCAGATTTCGCGATACTGGTACTCGCTGTATTGCCTTAAGCAGTGAACGTGTCGAACAATGAAAAAGTATTCATCATTAAGGCACTCATGGAAATCGATCTGCTCGAGAAGCGAAAAGTTTTTGGAACCTGGCTACGCGATCGTCGACGCCAAGCGCAACTAACCCAATCTGATTTAGCCAAGGCGCTCGAGTACGATTCGTCGCAGCTGATCTCCAACATCGAAAGAGGCGTTTCTCTGCTTCCTAGCAAGAGAATCCCGGACTTCGCCCGTGTGCTTGGATGTTCGCTTCTAGAAATGGAAATTCGATACTTCCAATGTTCAGCGCGAAACACGTCTGAAAGCCGCATGCCCGACCTCCTTCTCAAGTACCTTCCGGTCATTGAGACTTTGGAACTCGGCAATCCGTCGGACGATCAGATTCTATCTGCCGTCCGATCGTCTAAGACTGCGTAAACTACTTTAGTCTAGGGTTCTTGTTGAACAGTGCGCGAGGAATTCTCCTCGTGTACGCGAGTCGTCTTTAAACGCCCCACGCAAATCACTGGTGATCGTCGTGCTGCTGTGGTCTTCGATGCCTCGCGATTTCACACAGTAGTGTTTGGCATTGATGTGAACTGCCACGTCTTCGGTTCCGAGTACGCGAACCAAGCAATCAGCGATCTGCTTCGTCAACCGTTCCTGAACTTGCGGGCGGCGTGAAAAGTAGTCGGCGATGCGATTGATTTTCGAAAGACCGATAACTTTTCCATTTGGAATGTACGCAACGGTCGCCTTGCCATCGATCGTGACGAAGTGATGCTCGCACGTCGACAACGTCGAAATCTCGCGCACGACGAGCATCTGGTCGTACTCCATGTCGTTTTCGATGACGGTGATCTTCGGGAAGTTTTTCGGATCAAGGCCTCTGAAGATTTCAGAGACGTACATTCTTGCAATGCGCTTCGGGCTGTCTCTGAGACTATCGTTTTCGAGATCGAGGCCAAGTGTCTCTAAGATTACTTTGAAATGCTCAGAGATACGCTCGATTTTCTGCTCATTCGTCAGGCCATTGGCTTTAACGGGGGTTGGCGTCACATGCTTGAGGATATCCTCGGCCGGACAGTCAAATTTCTTGGTCACGATTGAACCCTTTCAGGAGTGCCGCTAAGCTGGGTCTATGTCTCGTTCAAACATCGCCTCAAAGCAACTGCAAATCGGCTCATATCGCATACGCCCTGTTCCGACGGGCGTTTTTGGCCTCGATGGCGGCGCCATGTTCGGCACCGTGCCGAAGGTTTTGTGGGAGAAGTCGAACCCGCCTGACGAGCAAAACCGCATTGAAATGGAAGCTCGTGCACTTCTGCTCGAATCGACGACAGATTCACGCCGCATCTTGATCGATTGTGGAATCGGAGCGGATTTTAACGAAAAATACGGAGAGAAACTCGGCCCGAAATTCGCTGAAATGTATGCAGTCAGCGAAGCTAGCGGAGTTGAAAAAAGTCTTCAGCGCCTTGGTCTCAAACCCGAGGAAATCACTGATGTGATTCTCACCCATCTTCATTTCGATCACGCTGGCGGCTCGACAAAAGCGGTCGGTGGAAAGCTGGCTCCGACCTTTCCGAAAGCTCGCTACTACATTCAAAAAGCGAATCTCGAAACGGCACAAACTCCGAACATGCGTGAACGCGCCAGCTACTTTGCCGCGAATTTCGAACCTCTGATCGAAGCAGGCGTTCTCGAAATTCTCAACGGCCCGTGCGAGATCGCCCCAGGCGTCAGTGTCGAGATCACTGACGGTCACACGCGCGGCCAGCAGATCGTAAAAGTGACTGATGGAAAGTCGACTCTCGTGTATTGCGGAGATCTGATTCCGACCTCAAGCCACGTTCGCCTAGCGTGGGTCATGGGATATGACCTACATCCTCTGCAGCTGATCGACGAGAAGCGCGCGCTTCTCACTCGTGCAGCGAAGGATGGATGGTATCTTTTCTTCGAGCACGACCCCTATTCTGACGTCGCACTCGTTCAGGAAGCTAAAGGGGATTTTATCCCCAGCGAAAAACTCCTACTCGCCTGATCGTCGTCCTGTCGAAAAGACCTTCAGTTTGCTAGGGAATCGACTCTTCATCCGAGGTCTTTTGACTAGGTCGTTTTGCACGAAGTGACCAGTGCTCAGACCAATGTCACGTGTGACTTACGATATCTTGTATCGTTTCAGAGCGAATGATCGCCACGTCAGCGCGCAGCAAGTTTTGAAAATTGACGAAGAGTTTTTCGAATCATTCGACTCGACATTTTCTTTCGAAATCGACGCCTGCATTCATTTCTATACCTACGTTCGATGTCGTTCTTTCAACAACTTACCGATGTGTCGTCTGAGGTGTTGTCGACTTTTGTTGGCTCACACTTTGCGTACTTAAGTTCTGCGCGAGTGATTCGTGCATTTTCGGGGGGACCACATGAATAAGAACAACCAACACAGACGAGACGAAAGTCGCGTGCCTGATTTGAAACAGGCCGTTCTATCGATCTCAGCATTGTGTTTCCTCGCGGCATGTACGCCGATGAAGTTCGAACCGGCCAATCTGGTCGGTACCGGCCCTAGCAAAGCAGGCACGCCAGCACCGTGCACGACGCCGACTCCGGGCCCGACACCATGGCCAGATGCGGATCCTACACCGACTCCGAAACCATGTGCGACGCCAACTCCGACACCGACGCCGGTTCCACCGACACCAACTCCGGTGCCGCCTACGCCGACGCCTGTTCCTCCGACTCCAACTCCAGTACCGCCAACGCCGACGCCGGTTCCACCGACGCCGACTCCGGTACCACCAACTCCAACACCGAAACCACCGACACCGACTCCGGTGCCGCCTACGCCAACTCCTACACCGACGCCGAAGCCACCAACTCCGACGCCGACTCCTGTGCCTCCGACACCAACACCGGTGCCGCGAGCTTATGAGCACTTCAACCAAGATAAGAACGCCGGCAAAGTCGACATCCTTATCATCAACGACAACTCGTCGTCGATGGATGAAGAGCAAAGAAAGATGTCAGAGCGCTTCGGAAGTTTCGTTAGCGCATTGAAAGATCTCGATTACCAAATCGCGATGACATTGTCGGATGTCGATCTCAAAAAGACAGGTGCTCAAACCGGTCCTATCGTAACTTGGACCGGAACGAACACGAAAATCCTCACACCGAAGACTC
>DATLHP010000167.1:0-2607 GCA_035539835.1 Bdellovibrionales bacterium | reverse complement strand
AAGAAATGCGCTATGGCCCATTTGCGATTCAAGAAGTCTTGAAGCTTCTCCAAGAAAAGTCTGTTCATGATTCTGACTTCATTTGGCGCTCGGGAATGAAAACTTGGTGCATGATTGCTGAATGCGCTGACTTCACTCCAGAAAACATCAGCAAACTTCGCGACTCGGGTGCGCCGATCAACGAAACATACTTCCGCCGTCGCTATGCTCGTGCAGCGTATGGAACGTCGATTCTCGTCCATGACAACAAGAAGGTCTTCAAAGGTCAGAGTGTTGAGCTGAGTGAAGGTGGAGCGGGAATCGTTCTCGATACACCGACACTCGAAGTCGGCCACAAACTCTATTTGCACTTCAAACCGGCGCACGAACTTCCGTCATTCAACGCTGTTTGTGAAGTCGTGAGCCGTCGCATGACGAGCTCGAGTGATAAGAGCGCTCCGGTTCACTATGGAGTGAAGTTCACATCCATCGAAAGACACTACACGCACAAGATTCATGACTTCACACAGAAGTCGAGAGCGGCGTAATCGCAATGATGAACCTTAGCGGAGGAATCGACATGCTTGGATTGGTAAGAAGAGCAGTGGCTGTCGCCGCAATCGGTTCTCTTTGTCTCGGCTGTAGCGAACAAAAATTCGGCTTGGCTCCGGCAGACCAAAATTTTGGTCAAAAAGTCGAATACAATAAGAACGTCGATATGCTTTTCGTCGTTGATACCTCGGGTTCAATGAAGAAGCATCAAGACCTTCTTGCTGATCAGATCGATCTTCTCGTGAAATCTTTCAAAGACACGGGTCTCAGCTTCCAGTTCGCAGTGACGACGATGGACATGGGAAGCGGCGGGCAAAAGGGCAAGTTCCTCTTTAAGCCCGGAACGTCGCCGGTTTTAACTTCGAACACTTCGAATCTCAGCAAAATCCTCGAAGATCGTCTTCGTGTCGGAGATAATGCAACGTCATCACTCGAACGCGGTCTTGAGGCGATGAAAGCAGCACTGTCGGCGCCGCTCGCGACGACGGGGCTCAACTCAGGGTTCATGCGTTCACCATCGCTTCTCGTTGTCGTTTTCTTGACGAACGAAGAAGACGTTTCGGCGAGTGCTGACTATGCGACCTTTCTTGATTCAATCCATCCTCCATTTGAAACCGGCGATCGTAGCTGGGTTGCGCAGTTCATGGGCGTGATGCCAAATGATCCGGCCTGCCAAACTTCGGATTGGGGATTCTCAAGTGTTGGCTACAAGTACATCGAACTTGCTGACGCGTCTGGTGGCGCTTCAGAGTCGATCTGTGACGCTGATCTTCGTCGTGCTTTGACCAACGTCAAAGGACGCATTCTCGAGATCATGACTGAGTACAAACTCGATCGAGTTCCGAATCCAGCCACGATCAAAATTTACGTCGAAGGCAAACGTATTCCCGAGGACGCAGTCAATGGTTGGACGTATGACGCCGACCGCGTTTCGATTAAGTTCCACGGCAACGCTGTTCCAGCTCCAGGATCGCGCATCAGCGTGAAGTATGACCCAGTTGGACCGAAAGAGTGAGATCTATGAAAAAGACACTTCTTCTAGCAGTTACTCTGAGCACAGCAATCGCGATCATCGCTCCGCCAGCTTTTGCGAAAAAGCCGAAGGCAACAGGCGACTCGGGCGTCGAAGAAGCTTTGCGGCTCAAAGCCGGTGACGAGAACGGAAACGAACTCAAAGCGCTGAAAACTGAAATGCTGGTCATCCGCTCTGAAAAACGAGCATTGGCAGAGCTTCAAAAGCTCGAGAAGAAGCATCGTGGAACTCGCATGGAGCCAGAGATTCTTTTCCGTTTGGCGGAACTCTACATGCGTCGCGCACGCTCTGAACGCTTCTTCGAAGTCCATCGCAATTCTGAGCGAGTGGTAATGTTTGCGCCATCTCTTGTTGGCCAAGCTTCAGAAGCCGCTGAGATCAAAAAATCGATTGCTCTCTATTCGGATATCGAAAAACGCTTTCCGCGGTTCCGCGCTATTGACGTCGTTATTTTCAACAACGCCTATGCGAACCAACAGATCGGTCAGACGAAAGAAGCAGAAGTTCTTCTCACGAAGCTCGTGAAAGACCACTCTGGATCACTTTTGGTTCCAGATGCCTATTTGGCTCTCGGAGAAATCTGCTTTGGTCGTCGCGCTTTCACGGAAGCGTTGGCGCATTTCCGTGCGATTCGTCGTTACCCGCATGCACGCGTCTATCCATATGGTCTCTATAAAGCTGCTTGGACTTACTACAACCTTCAAGACGCTGATTCGGGTTTGAAACAGCTCGAAGAGGTTGTGACTTTCGGTCGTGCGATGGCGCTTGCGAAAGCCGATGCGAAGCTCGATCTTCGCAAAGAAGCATTGAACGATATGTCGCTTTTCTTCTCTGATGTTCGTCCATCGAAAGAGGCTGTGAAATACTTTGGCGATCAGGCGAAAGAGCTTGATGCGATTCCATACATCATGCGCTTGGTTGAACTCTACAATCGTCACAGCCGTTTTGTTGATATCGAAGCTGTTTTGAAAGACATCCTTAAAGTCTATCCGAACACTCCGTCGGCATCGGCAGCACACGAAGAACTCGCTTGGAATTACGAG
>DATLHP010000166.1:0-4789 GCA_035539835.1 Bdellovibrionales bacterium | reverse complement strand
TTCTTGGGATCTATTACTCCGGCAGATACCTTCGCAAAATGGAGAAAATCTTTCGTGAAGAAGGACTTCCGGTTGAACTCACGCGTCTTCCTTTTGTCGAAAGCTCTTTCAATGTGAACGCAAGATCGAAAGTGGGGGCGAGCGGAATATGGCAGTTCATGCCAAGAACCGGTCGTGCCTATATGCGAGTGGCTCGCGATGTCGATGAGAGAAATGATCCGTTGATCGCAACACGCGCATCCGCTCGTGTCTTCAAGCAAAACTACATGATGCTCGAATCATGGCCGCTGGCTGTCACCGGATACAACCACGGTGCGTTCGGCGTAAAGAACATCACGCGCAAACTGGGTACCAACGATCTTGCCGAAATTGTCGAAAAGTATTCGTCTCGATCATTCGGTTTTGCGTCCGAAAACTTCTATGCCTGTTTCTTGGCGGCTCTTGCGGTTGAAAAAGAAGCCGGCAAGTATTTTTCGGATCCTCGCTGGAGCGGAGAAATTGAAACGGGCGAACTCAAGCTCACGCGGTCAATGCCATGGAAGACGTTGCTTGATTTCTACGATGGCGACTCTGCTCTCGCCGCACTTCTCAATCCACACTTCACGGCACTGATTCGTAAATCGAAGTCGCAGATTCCCCGCGGGGCGACGGTTCGAGTTCCGGTGACGCGCGAGAGTTTGGCAAAAGAATTCGATGCCGGAAAAATTCCGAGCAAAAAGCTAGCGGAACGAATCAAGTCCGTTCCGATGCCGCCAGATATTTATTCGGATGATGCGGTTCTTGATGCGAACCAGGCGATCATCAGAGCGAAGATCGAAGAACCATCTGCTGCCGCAAATGTCTTGATCCCCGCTCTGGTCCCGCCAACTCGTCAGTCGACGAGCGGAGCAGAAAGTCCGTAAGCCACGTGATTTGGCTCGAGCGCGCGATACGGGTTGTCTGAAAGATCCATCATGTACATGAACGGTTTCAGATTCTTTTTCAGAACCGATGGAATGATCGCCTGACCTGGATAGAATCCACCATCCCACATATCGACCGGATCAAGTTCGAACGTGAACGCGAAGATGCCACGTTCGCCATACGCCCAGTCTGTTGTATCGCCGCTGGCAACATAGAGATCCGACGACTTTTGTGGTGAGTAGCCGTTCCAGTCCGCCATCGTTTTTCCCATCGTCTGGAAGACACTCAGGTCACGAGCGTTCGTGATGTCATCGTAAGTTCCACCGAGTGGCCACAAAACGAGTTCACCAAACGTATGTAGCGAAAGAAGCATCGTGATGTTCGAGTGCGACTCAACAAAGTTTTTGATGGCTTTCGTTTCTGGTTCACTGAATGGCGCTGGTCCCATATACACGTCACTCGAAGGCGATGTGCTCGATCCGCCCTTGCCCCAGAGGTATCCGTAGTTACGGTTCAAATCGACGCCGTATTTTCCACCGTTGATTGAGCGGTTTTTTCTCCACATGCGGTAGTTGCCCGATGCGATGTCGTACTCAGCGCCGTCAGGGTTCACTACCGGAATGATGTGAATGTCGCGATTGTCGACAAGGCGGCGAACTTCAGCGTCGCCAGCATTGTAAGATTCGATGAGATACTTCGCGAATCGAATCGGAATATCGATCGATACGTGCTCGCGAGCATGGTGTCCGCCCATCAACGCAAAAGCTGGAAGCTGATCGGCCTTATCCAACTGACCAGAGATGCGAAGATGAAGAATTTCGCGCCCTTCGACGGATTGACCGATCGAATCGAGTTGAACAAGCGTCGGATTCGACGCTGCCAATTCCTCGAGGACCGTTTTCATTTCCGTGTAGTTGTGGAACTCGGAATCTTGAGATGGGAAATCCAGAAAATCGGCGTTCGCAAGGAAGCTTGATTCAAGAAGACCCATTTTTTCGAGAGAGTTTCGATCGTTTTCGTCGCCCATCGTGACGACGTAGTCATCACTCACGATTTCGATACTGATTCCCGCGTCGGCGATCCGTGTACGATCGTATTTGTCTTTCGCACGCGCTTTAAGCCAATAGAGATTTTCTCCATCGTTATGTGCGAACGCAGAGACCGAGAACAAAAGACCTAAAAAAACAGCAAAACCTTTTGCCATCCAAATCCTCCTTGATTCAACAAAAAGTCTAGGTCGACTGTTTTGCGAGTCTCAAAGTAATTCTTGGCAATTTGTCTCGTTTGGCTGGTGCGTTACGTTGGCTTGTCCTTCAACGGGCAAAAGAACATTGAAAGCGTCGGACCCGCGAACGGATTGAGCGGCGAAGGCTGCTCATATCTCTCGGGAATCATCGGCGCTTCTTCGTCGTTAGTTTCAGTAGCAAGATCGGCGATTGCCGGGCCATTCACAAGTTGTCCTGTGGCAGTGAACCGAGATCCGTGGCATGGGCAGTCCCAGCTTCTTTCGGCATCATTCCAATGAACATAACAGCCCATGTGCGGGCATACCGGCGAGAGTAGATGGAGCTCACCTTGTGGATCTCGATAGGCGGCCACTTTCTTTGAACCAATGCGAACGATCGCTCCTTCGTTCTCTCGTAAAAGGTTCGTGTCTGTGGATTTCGCTGGAGTGAATCGGTCGGTGATCATGTGCGACGGATAGTCAAAGTTCTCGCGAACATAGTTTTTGATCGCGGCCCAAGGTTTAACCCTTCCTGCGTCGAAGAGGTCTGCCCACGGGCTTTGTTGGCCCAGAATCAAGTCAGATAGAAGAATGCCGGCCACCGTTCCGAACGTCATGCCGGTTCCGGAGAAACCAGTCGCAACAAAAACGTGATCGGATAGTGAGTTTCTACCGATGAACGGAAGACCATCGACTGAGTGTATGACTTGTCCTGACCATCGATGCGTGACCTTTTCGACAGTGAAGCGTTCATGAGCCCAGTCTTCCAGTTTCTGAAAGTGAACTGCAGTGTGTTCATCTTTTCCGGTTTTGTGGTCTTCGCCGCCGATGATGAGATAGCGGGAGCCGGCGAACTCGAAGCTGCGAATGTAATGATACGGGTCGAGGGTATCCCAGAACAAAGCGGATGCATTGAAGTGATCAGCCACCTTTAGTGCGATGGCATAAGTCCTATAAGAGGCAATTTTCGTTTGTAAGAAGAAGCGGTTCGAGACAGGAACATTCGCTGCAACGATGACATCGTCAGCAATGATAATGCCTCGATCTGTCGTTACTCGACAAGGTTCACCTTCATGGATGTCGAGCATACGCGTTTCTTCGAAGATGAAAGAACCATCGCCTTCAATACCTTTTGCAAGACTTGCTAAATATTCGAGAGGTTGAAACTGAGCTTGATTGTCGAATCGAATTGCTCGCGCAACTTCAAATGGCAAAGGAGTTTCGTATAGGAGTTCGTTTTGCACGCCAAGCTTGAGAGCGGCTTGTGATTCCTCTTCGAGGCCATCGACACCGTCTTCCGATTCTGAGAAACGAAATCCAGGCACTCTCTGGAATCCACAATCAATTCCGCGTTCCTTGCTATTGGCTTCGATTGTATTGATAGCATGGCGAGCGGCTTTAATGGCGGTGCGCGCGCCTTCTTCGCCAAAGTTCGCGATCAGAGTTTGAAAATCGATATCGAGAACTTCAGTCAGATGCGCTGTTGTGTGTCCTGTTTCGCCGCAGCCAATTCGATTCACGTCGACGATGGCCACTGTTTTTCCTGCGCGTTTCAAAAGATCAGCAGCCGTCACCCCGGTGATGCCACCCCCGATAATGCAAACGTCGACGACGACTTGTCCTGTCTGCTGGTGAAACTTCGGAATCGTCGCCGTATCGAACCAAAGTGGGCGAGTATCAGAGTGACTGGACAGCATTGGCTTCTCCTCGCATCGAAATATCCCACAGCGTACAAGCAAGAGCTGTCCCCGACTTGTGCCAGTCGATGAAGTCCGTGCGGTTATTTCGCAAAAACCCTTTATGTCTCATCAAGCAACGAGGAATCTTTTCGGTTTTTTTGCGCGTGTGTAGGACTCTTCAAGAAACGCCGCAATTTGTTTCTGAAACTGCACGTCGCCGCTGGCGGTAATTTCTTTCGCTATTGGGAAATCTGACTCATGATGGGGCCGTTTTCCTAGATGGAGGATTCTTCCCTGATGGATGTATTCCGAACGCCGCTCCAGTCAATCGAGCGAGAGATTGCTGTTGATCCCTTTAACCCAGATACCGAGAGTTACGCCAAGCACGTTCTATTGTTCGAACAGGATCCATTCACCCGCTCGATCTTTGCAGATTGTCTGGGTGATGACTTCTTGCTTCACGCTTGTTCGACAAGCGACGAAGTCGCATCTGAAATTCTTGCTCGCAAAGATCGCGCCATTGGTTTTGACATCCTTGTTTGGAGCTTGGGAAACAATGTCGAAGGTGATCTGAGAGCGCTGCGGGAAGTTCGAGAACTTCAGCCTCACTTAAAGGTTGTTCTATTAGCGAGCCAAGAGGGGCTGGCATTCGCAAAAGCAATTCGCGATGCCGACGCGCAATCGACGATTCTCAAGCCGTTGCGATCCCAGGACGTCCGCTTCGCTTTAGAGAAAGCGCTCAAAGTCGAGTCAATTCTCAAAGAGAAACAGGCCGTGCATGAACTCAAGGTCGAAAGAACTCCGTCACTCGAGCGTTTTCCTGGCGCGGATCTCGGACTGATTGGTGACAGCGCCGAAATGCGAAAGGTCGCGTCTCTTATTCGAAAGGTCGGACCGAGTACGGTCAGCGTTCTTATCACCGGAGAAAGTGGAACCGGAAAAGAAATGGTAGCGCAGGCGATTCATCGCGTGAGTGATCGAT
>DATLHP010000165.1:0-8760 GCA_035539835.1 Bdellovibrionales bacterium | reverse complement strand
CTGGGTCTTTCGCTTTTGCTTGCGGCTCAAACGACATTCGCAGGCGTACTGACACTCGTTCCAGGAACGAAAGCCGTTGAAGGCGTTAACGTTGCGAAATCAGCGACGGCAGCACTTCCAAACGGTGCAGTTGAACTCGCTACTCTTGGTGCGGGACTTCGCACGAAAAAAGTCGTTATCACTGACGTTAAAGTTTATGTCGCGCAAGTTTTTGGATCGGCCGACAAATACGTTCGTACCGATGTTGGAGCATTGGTTTCTGTCGCGGCGATGCCGGCAGCGGCAGTTCGTTTGACGTTCCTTCGTGCAGTTGACGCACCAACGGTGCAAACGTCTTTCCGCGATGCTCTTGTGGCAAACGGCGTTTCTTTGAACAAAGCAGAGATCACGGCGTTTTTGAACGCGGTGAAAGCAAGCGGCGATGCTGGCGATAAAAAATCGCTCACGATCGTAACGGCAACTTCGGCTTCAGGTGACACGGTTATCTACGAAGGAACTGCTGGTGCTGCGACGACAATCGGTGGGCCAAAAGGTTTCGCAAAAGACGTTCTTTCGATCTGGCTTGGAAAGCCGTCAGACGATGGCGTTAAGAAACTTAAAGCGCAACTTTTGAAGACTCCATAATCTCGACCATTCACTCGACGGGGAAAACATGAAAACAGTCGCAACGATTCTTCCGCTTTTACTTGCTTTGGGTCTCACCGGATGTGGAGCCATCAAGGCCACTGAAGAGATGGGCGGTAAGGTTGATCAAACGAACTCTCAGGTTACAAAAACCAACGAGGCGGTTCGCAAACAGAAGATGATGATCTCACTCGAAGAGATTCTTTCTGATGAAAACTCACTCGTCCTTGAACCGGTTCCACTAGGAATGTTTGCTTACGGCAAGACATTTGCCGAAGCAGCGACGGCGCAAGAGATCGTTGATCTTGCGTACTTATACTTCAAGGAAATCGATTCGATTCGTCCTCCAGATTCTGAGCGTGATCCAGTAACTGGCGAGTGGAAGCCTGAGACTGTTGCGAAGTTCGATCACGATAAGCTGAAGAAGTTCTACGCGATCATGGTCATCAGCGGTTTTGCTCCACAGTCGACAATCAACCAGATGGTTGGAGATCAAATTTTCGATGGTGGTCGTCACGAAGAGACGGCTTACAAAGTGTTGATGCTCCGGTATACGTTCATTTCGGCAATTCTTCTTGGCGAAAGCTTGTTCCCGACAGGATTAACAAACGTCGGCAAGATGCAATACGCGGTAGATTACGCAAATTATTTGAGCTTCATCGAAGGTCTTTCGTTCGGCCAAAAGATTGCTGTTAAAACAAATGGCATGTTGAACCCTGACAACAACAAAGAACTTTCTCTTTCGATGTTTAATACTCAAGACGTTTGGGAGCGTATCGCTCTTGGTTTCGAGACTGAACTCGAAGCAAAGTACACATCGAAGGGTTCAAAACATCTTCCGACTCTTCAAGTGCTTCGCGCAAAGATCAACCGCAAGGTTGGTAGCAAGCACCAGATCCGTAAACTCTAAGATTTCTTTTTAGTTTTTGGGAGTATCAGGCTGCACCGATGGTGCGGCCTTTTTTATTGCCTCGAGAGCTTCGCAAGATGTGCGCACTCGACTGAGCGTCGGATAGGCTGACATCGAAACTTCAAATCGATCCGCGTTTGCGAAGTGTGGCATCGCAAAGCAATCGGCAGCTGATGGCTGATCGCCAAAACAGAATTTTCCTGCGTGCGGCCTGATCAGGTCTTCAAGTGATTGCAGCCCGTAGGTGATCCAATACTTAGTCCATTCGTTCTTCGCTGTTTGATCAGCACCAAATCTTTCGCCGAGTTGGCCGAGAACACGTAAGTTATGAACGGGCTGTGCGCCGCTGTTGATAATTTCGCAGGCTTGCATCACTTGAGCGCGTTGAAATGGGTCTTCTGGAAAAAGTCGTGGATTCGGGCTCACTCTGTCGAGGTAGTCGATGATCGCCATCGATTGGCCGATCGCTTTTCCGTCGTGAATCAGAGTTGGGACTTCGCGGCTCGGATTGAGTTTCCGGTATTCTTCAGAGAACTGTTCGCCACCGCCGTTGAGAAGGTGAACTGCCCGATACTCGTATGCGATGTTTTTTAGGTTGAGAGCGATACGAACTCGGTATGAGGCTGAACTGCGAAAATAGTTGTAAAGAATGAATTTTCCCATGACGCCAATTTAATGCCATTTCAGGTGCTCTGTCCCAAGTATTGGCATGAGCGCCGCGCCGCGCACGTGGACAAGAAACACAGTCGGCGTTAGGATTTCCGGGAATTAGGAGCACTTGTGAAACTTGCGACTTTGAAACATCCGACGAAAAAAGACGGCGAACTCATCGTTGTTAGCCGCGACAATCAACGCGCTGTTCGTGCGTCCAGTGTTGCTCCGAACCTTCGCGAAGCCATTGAAAATTGGGCGACGACGAGACCGCAGCTCGAGCAACTTTTTAATGAGCTCGAAGCAAGTCGTCGCACCGACGCGTTTGAGGTCGATGAAGATGAGCTTCACTCACCACTTCCGCGCGCGTTTCAGTGGGCGGATGGCTCGGCGTTTCTCCATCACGTCAAACTCGTTCGCATGGCTCGCAAAGCCGAAATGCCAGAGACACTTCTTAAAGTTCCATTGATGTATCAGGGTGGAAGCGATGATTTTCTTCCGCCGCGTGATGGAATTCCGCAAATCGATTTTGCACACGGTACTGACTTCGAAGGCGAGGTCGCCGTCGTCACTGACTTCGTTCCGATGGGAATCTCACCGGAAGCTGCGATCGAAAAAGTTCTACTCGTTATGATCGTCAATGACGTTTCTCTTCGCGGTTTGATTCCCGAAGAACTCGCGCAAGGGTTTGGTTTCTTTCAAAGCAAACCGTCTTCCGCGTTTGCACCCTTTGCAGTGACGCTCGATGAATTGGGTTCGGCTTGGTTTGAAGGACGTGTTCATCTTCCACTTTTGGTCGACTACAACGGAAAGCCTTTCGGAAAAGCCAACGCCGGAGAAATGCATTTTCACTTTGGCCAGTTGATTGCGCATGCGGCTCGCACTCGTAACTTGTCAGCTGGCACCGTCATCGGAAGCGGTACGATTTCGAACGAAGATCCGTCGGTAGGGTCTAGCTGTTTAGCAGAAAAACGCATGATCGAAACGATCGCGAACGGGAAACCTGAAACTCCATTTATGAAGGTCGGGGACCGCATAAAAATCGAGATGAAGGACCAGTATGGGCGGAGCCTGTTCGGTACAATCGAGCAGACAGTGGTGCAGGCGCCGATCCCTTCGTAAGCGTCTCAATTCGAAACAGAAAAAGTAATTTATCGACGGACATTTAAGAGCGACTGTCTCAAAGAAGTCCTCATTTGTCCGAAGAGAAGACATATGCGTTTTCTCTATCGTTTTCTGATTTTATTGCTGTGCTGGCAGCTGGCGGTTCCAACCGTTGGTTTTGCGGGACCCAAGATACCAACGCATCCGAAAAAGCTCTCTCCGCGCGAACAGACTCTTCAAAGACTCATTCCGATCGTTACGTATAAGGGCAAGAAGTATGCTTTCGCATCGACACCTGGGCGTAATGGGCGTTTGAAGTCGCGAATCATCGCCGGTCCAAATTTCTCTCAAACGATCTACGACGAAGACGAAAACGGCTACGCCGATACACTTCGCATCACGCGCGGAAAAACGTCGATCAATGCGACTCAGCCGTTCAAAGGCTACTACACGAAAGTTGAAATCATTGAGCCAGCGGGAAAAAAGATTCGTTACCGCCGCTATGAGCTCGATTGGAAAAAGAAAACATTCCGCCTTACGCGCAACGAATTGCGCAACCCGTTCGTGGCAGCGAATTCGATTGAACTATGTTTTGATCAGTCGCCATCGGTTGTGGCGTTGAGAGCTTCAATTGACGATATTTTAAAAAAATCAGGCGATTCCGACCCAGTGAGAGCGCTGGCTTGTCGAATTGAACAGCTTCAAGGATCTTTCTTCGATCCGTCATGCTTGACCGATGAATGGAAGGACAGCGCAAAGGAAACATCGAAGGGCCTCGCTGAGTTACTCGTTTCGGCCTCTTCGGATTCGAGCAGAATGTTGAAGTGCCTCGACAATCATGGAATGGGTGAGGAAGCGACGACGATCGCAAGCGATCTGAATCGTCGATTCGCGGCGGCGGTAGATAATTTCGAATCACTGGGTGTGAACGTCTCGGCTGCGGAGCTAGCGCAACTTGATAAAGACCCTGAGTGTAAGCCGATCGCAACATCAGCTCTCTCGAAGCGCTCTCGTGATCAACTCGTTCGCTGCGGTCCTCATCCGAACAAAAGAGTGTTCGGCGGTTACGAAAATTCGAGCCATGCGGTTTACGATTCCAGCCTCCGACAAATCAGTATGTTCACGAAAGCCAGTTCACTCGCAACGGCGTTGAGCTGTCCGGCACACCAGGCTTCTGGCTCTGTTCTTTTGCATGAGATGCTTCACATGGCGACCGAGCGAGCTGACGAGAGATTGCCAACTCTTGGCTCCGATTGCTGCGGGGGCGCGGTCACTGGCGATAAACAAGCGAAAGCCTGTCGCGAACTTAAGGATTTCACTTTCGCCCGTGATGTCATTCAGCGATACGAAATCACAATGAGAAACTACTTTCCTGGCTATTGGGAAGTTTTCGATTCGATTAGCGCAAGAACCGGTAGTGAAGACATTAAGAATGAATATTTCAGAGCGCTCGCAGAACGCTATCCGCAAGACTGGGTCATCATGCAGGCTTGCACGGAGAGCTGTCCAGACCGAGAGATCGCACGACTCGTAGAGCACACGGAGAAATATTTCAAAGAACAATGTGGTCCTCAGGGTGGTCTATCAACCGTGGGCAACACGGTTGTACGTGCATTCAGTCGAAAGAGCCTTTCTCGTGCAGAATGTGACTCATATAAAGATCAAATCGTTACCATGCTCACAGCGCCTAAAGATGAAAAGACTGACGCTGAATGGTTAGCCACGCTTTTCCCTAAAGGCATCCGAACCGATCAAATCGTGGACTATGCCGTGAGTCCGGAAAAGGAACGCGCGGAAGTTAAGTCGGTCGGCCGAACGGTAAAACAAGACGTCGCATCGACAACGATTGGATCGACTTTTCCTTCGGGCCCCGTCGTAGAAGCCAGTCGCCCAGTGACCGCGAGTGTTGTTCAAGCGCGTCCGCAACCAGTTACCAACATCGCGCTTCTCGATCGCGAAATGCCGGAATTCAATCCTGAAACTGCGGAGACCGCAGAAGCTGCACCATCGATGGGACTCATGCGAACAGCTCCAGGCAGCGGCCTTGGCGAAGCGGGTTCAGTACCTCCGCAAAAATCTGTTGGATCACCTTTAGCCGGTCAAGGCACAGTGATCCCTGCCAGCCCAGCAGGTCCAACAACGGGTACTAAAGAAACTCGATCTCAAGCCGTGACGACTGTAGCAAAGAACACGGTCAGTGGCCTTCCAGGAAGAGAAGCTGATCTAGGACTTCCGGGCCGAGATGTTGCGCCACCGGCTCCAATTTCTCGAGCTGATTTTGCAGAAGAATCTCCGACATCGATGCCTTCAAATCCGACGCCAATGGGCACCGTTGCAGAAGGTCGTGGATCTGACTATGGATACATGCGCTACGCCGATAAAGATATTTCGGCAGCCGATGACTATACAAGCAGAGTCGAGAAGGCCGTAAGACCTTCGAACGATCTCACACGTGGACCGTCGTCCGCTCTGATGGATGTTTTGAAGCCATCACAGGCAGGTGCGGTTGTCGCTCAACCAGACACCGATTTGAGATCTGTTAATGCCTCTCGATTAGCAGTGGGTGATACGAAAGCGAAAGGCGTCGCTGTATCCACGGCTGGCTCGCGCCCGGGAAGCCGCTCGATTGCTCGGTTGTCGGCTCCGGTCGAAAAAGATGAAAGTTCGATGCGTTCGTCGCGCTCTCCGAGTGCTTTTGCTTCCGGCGGCGGCGGAGGCAGTTCAGGGGACTCGAGTTCAGTGACAGCTAAGAAAAGTTCTGCACCTATAGCGCCGACCAAGCCTGTCGCAAGCGCTGCGTCTGAAGGCGAAGGATCAGAAGAAGAGCAGTCTGAAAAATCGAAAGCTAGCTTGGCGGTTGCGAATGTCAGTGGCACGTCAGCTGCTTCGGTCCGCGCCAAAGGATCTTCGACGACCACAGTTTTCAACAATAACTTCCGGAACGTTAGAGACGGAAGTGATTTGGCTCAGCGTCTGACTCGCTACTGGTCTGTTATTGGCGAAGATGTCTCGATCAATCCGAGATCACGTTCTGAGTTGGCGGCTCTCATTCCTTATGGCAGCAGCATTCGTTTAGCCAATGGCAATGTGGTGACAAGTTCTCGCCGAGCACCGACTCGCGCGCCGGGGTCAGCTCACGCAATGTCAAAGACCGTCATCGTTCAATGCTTGATGAGCAGACAGACTTTCCAAGTTGGAGTTTGCAAGTAATGAAGAAGCGTCAGCCGATCATTCTTCTTCTTATGATCGGTGTGATGGGCTTTTATCTTGCTGCCAACTATTACCTTCAACGACAGTTATTCATCAAAAATTTTGCAAACATCGTCGTGCTTCGCGAAAAAAATGTCGCGGCCTATATTCACCTCGGAAAGAGTTTTGCCGACGCTGGAATGTGGGATCAGCTTCGCGAGCGGCTTGAGCAAGCAAGATCAAAACAGTTTCTCGATTTCTATATTCTTCAGTATGTGCCAGACATTTCGACTCGAAAAATAGTTTGGTATGGAAATCCCGGTGATGACCCGAATCCTTATGACAATGATTACAGCGTTCTTGATCGTCCGAAGTACACCGAAAGACTGACCTACGAAACGTTTCAAGCCGGTGACTATCGACTGACGGTCGGAATCATCAAAGATCTCGATTACTACATGCGTGTTCAGATGGCGATTCTGCGAAACGACATCATTCGAGAAACGATCTATTTTGCGTTGATCGTTCTTCTTGTTTCTCTCTGGGTATTTCGCGACATGTTTGCGATTATTCGCAAGGTTCGCAAGGGAGATCTCAAGCAACTTGCAAAGATGCGTGGGCACTCATCAGAAGCCGACCAACTTCTCCGTGGTTTCGCCGGAGTCAACGAACAGGTTGAGGATCTACAGTCAGAGAACGCGCTTTATCAACGACAAGTTCTTCCATCGTTGAAGAAAGAAATTTTCTCTGGAAAAAAGCCTCCTTATGACTTTGATTGCACTTTAGTTCGTACCGACATCAATGGATTTTCGACGATTTATAACAATCACGATGTCGAAACGTTCATGCGTGTGATCAATGAGTTCTTTGTCGAAGTGACGCACACGGTGTCTCGATACAAAGGACTCGTGCATGAGTTCGTCGGTGACGAAGTTTTGTTCTACTTCAAAGACGAAGAACACCCGAATTCCTTTATGATCGCGCTCTCTGCGGTCCGTGACATCGGACTCATCGCTGAAAAATTCAATGCGCGAACACTGAAAGAGTACGGATATCCATTCACGGTGAAGTCATCTTTGGCCCATGGACGTGTTCGCTTTGGACCACTGGTGAATGGGTTCAGCGTTGCGGGTTCTGTTTTGATCGAAACAGTACGTATTCTTTCTCATGTCGTCGAGAAGGAAGGAAACGTCGTTTATTTCGACAAAGCCCACGCTGGTCGTGTCGCAAAGTACGTTCGCGTCGAAGATGCGACACGCGTGAAGCTAAAAGGGTTCAACGAAGAAAAAACACTCGTTCGCTATATTGGTCACGAGTCTCTGAGTCATTTACTTGCGCGCTTCGAACTTTCAAAGATTCACAGTCTTTCGTTCTACCGTTCGGATGACGATCTTTACCGGGTCCTCAACCATTTCATCGGCAATACTAGAAACTACAGCGAGCGCGTTGTTCTTCAGTCGTTGCAAGTTCTCCGAAGCTTCGTCGTTACGAAGTTTGATCAACGTATCGACATGGTCATTCGTACGTGGATGCGAGATCTCAGACGTGAACTACCAAATGATCCGAGTGGAAAAACCGCAAAGATCCTTTCTTCTGTTGTTGCAAGTCTCACATCGCTGATACCTGCAAATTCACTTTCAAAAGAGATGGCCGACGAGCTTGAAGAGCTTTTGAAGGTTAAAGACTCTATCGATAAGCGTATCATCGCAAATGCAGTCGAGGTTCTTGCGTTTTTCGAGGCGGCAAGTCGAGGTAATCTTCTTCGTCGCATCGGCGGCGAAACCAATAGTCGGGTTTTGGCGAATACACTCATTCACGACGGAAAGATTGAGCTCACCTCGGCTGTGTACCGCGGCCTTGCTCGATTGATTGATTCGAGCTCGACGACCGACGTTGCTTCGGGCCTCTATGCTGTCGGTGAGATCGCCCGCTACTATCGAGAGAACAACCAAGTTCAGTTCCACGCCGAACGAAAACTCCAAGAGTTCATTCAACGCATTCCTAAGTTTGTTCAGAACGCTGACGCTTCGATTCGCAAGCAGGCGTTCATCGCCGCTCAAAAAGCTGAGACCGAGTTCATCACACATTCGATCTTCGAATCCGTGCGAGGGACATCGCACGAATCTGAGGCACTCGAGTTCCTCGGCGCCCTCCGCAAAGCGGCTTAAGTCTCTCTTTAAATTGTTTCCATTTTTACGACAATTCGCCGTGAATATGTGCGAATCGCGACGCTGATTTTCAGACAGATCATTTCAGAATACGTCTCTAAGACAATATATAAC
>DATLHP010000164.1:0-3770 GCA_035539835.1 Bdellovibrionales bacterium | reverse complement strand
GTCTTCGGACTGCAAACGCACGTTTCGAAAATCGCTACTTCACGATGAAAAAGAATATCGAAGCCGGCGGTCGTACAATGGAAACAATGAAGCCCGCTGAGCTTGAAGCCGAGTGGCAGAAAGTAAAACTCTCTGTCGATTAAGAACGCTTCTTAAATCGCTTCAGACGATTGGTCACTTTGCCCAAGAACATCGCCGAAGTTTCGCTGTACTCAGGGATCCTGAGTATGTGCGCCATACCCATGTACGAAAGGCCACCCAGGAAAATAATAAGCATGAGTGCAAAGGCTTTTGCGTAAAGCCGCGCACCGAAGAAGTGCACGAGATAGCTGTGCATCGACAGAACCCCGAACATCACGGCCGCACAAATCACGAACAGAAAAGTGCGCTTCAGCAAAGTCTTGAGTTGAAGTGTGCCAATCCATGCACGATATGCCGTTGCCAACATCAACATGTTGACGGTGGCTGAACAGAGCGATGCTGCCGCAAGACCGTTCAAACCAAATGTGCGAGTCAGAGCAATCGCAAAGATGATGTGCGAGCAAAGAGCCACTCCACCCGCCAAAGCCGGAAACCAGGTGTTCTGAACCGCATAGAAACCTTGCGCGAGAATGCGAACGCCTGCCGCGATGATCACCGTGAACGAATAGACCTGAATCACTTGTGCGGTCGCAACCGCATCGTTGTACTTGAATTCACGGCCCAAGAACAGAACGTCGACAATCGGCTGAGCCAGCACGAACATGCCGACAGCCGCAGGCAGCGCCACAAAAAGAATCAAGCGAATGTAATGATTGATCGTATCGCTCATCGCCTCGCGATTTCCCTCAGCATGGAACTTCGCCAAAGTCGGTAGCAATGCCGTGCCTACAGAGACTACGAACATCGAAAGCGGAAGCTCGAGAATTCGATCGGCAAAATAAAGATACGATTGTGATCCACTCGGCAATTGGCTGGTGAAATGCATGTTCACGATCGCTGTGATCTGCATGACGCTCATGCCGAAAATACTCGGCAAAATCGCTTTTAAAACACGCATGACATCCGGTGCGTTCCAGCGAAAATTCGGTCGCGGAAAATAGCCCGCGCGAACGACTCCCGGAACAAGAACCACCATCTGCAAGAATCCACCGGCGATCACCGCCCAAGCCAAAACATCTTCAGCCGCAGCGACTTTCGGCGAAACCAACGCGGCAACGATCATCGCTAAGTTGAAGAAACAAGGGGCGAGCGCCGTCATCGCGAACTTCTTCATGCTGTTTTGAATCGCCATGAAGAACGCGTACATCGAAATAAGAATCAGAAACCCAAACATGATCCGGCCAAGACGGACGGTCATTTCGAACTTTCCAGGAATCGACTGATAAGCCTCGCCACTCAGAATGAACCCGAGGATCTCATCCATGTACAAGACAGCGAGAATCGAAATCGTAGTGGTCAAAGAAAGGAGCAACGTAAAGACGGCTCCGACCAACTCTTTTGCCCGCTGTTCGATCTCAGTTTTCGATCCCCCTTCTCTACCGGTCAGAATTTCGATAAAGATGGGAATAAAGCTGATCGAAAGCGAGCCCTCACCCAAAAGGCGACGAAAGAGGTTGGGTAGACGGAAGGCATTAAAAAAGGCATCGCGGACGTCATTGGGAAAGTACCGGGCGGTCATGCTGTCGCGAACCAGGCCCAGAACCCGGCTTAAAAGCGTTCCGAGGGCAAAAATTACCGCGGCGACGGCGACCGAGCCACGCTCAGAATCGTTCGCATTGGCTTTTACAGCGGGTTTAGGCTCGGTAACGGCCATGAAATTCTGCTCTTGCCTTGTTCGAAGAGCCTGTGTTAACCCTTCGTCTTTACTGGAAATCCGGTTCAATCAAAGGGTAATTTGGAGGTCTTCTCTTGGCAACTCATAAGTCCGCGGAAAAACGCGCTCGTCAGGCAGTTAAACGCAACAAACGCAACACCGATCGCGAAAACATGGTCCGCACTGCTGAGAAGAAACTCCGTACTGCGCTTGCAGCCAACGATAAGAAATCGGCTGCTACTCTCTTGAACGACTACGTCAGCAAAGTATCGAAGGCAGCCGCAAAAGGCGTGATCCCTGCGAAAACAGCTGCACGCAAAATCGGTCGTCTCTCGACTCGCGTAAACGCTGCGAAGTAATTCCGATTCGAAAGTTTCGAATTGAAAGCGAAGGCTGGGGTCAACCCGGCCTTTTGTTTTTTAGTTGGCCTTGGTCATCTCATCGACTTCGAGTTCGGCTTCTTCCAGAGTTTTCGCCGAAACGTAGTTTCGAATCATGCGGCGCTGATTGAGCGGCAAATCTAAGAAGCGAATTCCGTAGCTTCGCATGCCCTGCACCGACGAGTTGGGGGCTTCGTAAAGAACTTCGGCCGTGACGACCAAAGACTCCCCTCCATGAAGAATAGCAGTGATGACGACATGGTCATTGGGCTCCATTTTGTGTGGAGTAGCGATCAGCATTCCGCCTTCGCTCAGTTGAACTGCGCGACAAACGCCATACTGGCCATGCCAAAGAACACCAAGTGGACGATTGAATGATCGTCTCGGAGTCCTGCGGCCTTCTATTCCAACCTTCTTTGCCATCGTCGACTTATCGGCGAATTTAAGGCTGAAGTTGACGAGCAAGACTTAAGAGCAGGTCTGAACGATGAAGTTTTCGAGCCAGATGTGAGGCGCTACTGAGGATGATTTGAGGGCGCGGTCGGTATCGAGAAGAGCCTGAAAAGTGTCTTCGATTTTGCGATCGTTCCAGGTTCGCGCCTGGCCCACGTATGATTTCAAGAAATAGGGCGAAACCCCTGCGCGAGCGCTCAAGCGTTGACCCGAAAGGCCTTCGCGAACACCCTCGTTAACGAGTTTCAAAATTCGCACATGTCGCGATACCAGAGCGAGTATTCCCACTTCGTTCTGGCCGTTATCGAGAAGATTCGCCAAACACGTCAAAGCTCGAGCACGATCGCGTGTGCCGATCGCATCGGTGAGCTCGAAAACAGAATCGAGCTTCACGTGCGAGACGACTTTCATGACGTCGTCTTCACTCACCTTCTGCTTGTCTGAGGCCTTCGGTGAAATTGAAAGATACTGTGCGATCTTCTTCATCTCAGCATCGATGTCTGAAAGATTCGAACCCACAAGCTGTTGCATGAGTTCAACAGCCCCACCGGAAAGCTGAAGGCCATGCTTTTTAGCAATGCTCTTCACCCAGTCTGGAATTTGGTTGTCGTATGGTCGTTTAAATTCCACAACACAGCCGGCATCGATGAAGCGCTTGATGTACTTCTTGCGCTTGTCGATCTTTTGACCCACGCAGATCAATGCCGTTGTCGGCACTGGGTTGTCGAGCAATGGGCTCAAAGCCTCCCAGTCCTTCTCACCCAGTTCGTGTGCTTCTTTAATGATGACGACACGAACCTGCGCCATCATCGGCAATGTTTCGACAGCATCGCGCACCTGTGCTGGGTCCGCTTCCGATCCATAGAACGAGTTCAAATTGAAGTCGCGAAGACCATCACCAAGAATCACCGACTCAAGGTTCGCAAGAGCATCATCGATGAGATACGTTTCATCGCCATAAAGAAAATAGAGTGGATAAATCTCACCTCGGTTGACGGCCTCAGTGAGAGATTGTGGTGTCCAACCCTCACTCATCAAAAGTTCTCCGTCAGTCGATTGTGAGCTTCTGTCATGATGTCTTTGGCCATGATCTGAAGGTTTTGATTGCGGGCACTTTGGTTATAGAGCGGATCCGCAGAGTT
>DATLHP010000163.1:0-2969 GCA_035539835.1 Bdellovibrionales bacterium | reverse complement strand
GTGCAGTGTTGTTGGGGAACCAGCAACTCAAAGTTGAAGCGGTGAGCGCTTCAAGCACGGTGGAGCATTGCGCGTCGGTTGAACCGGCGAATGCGAATGCCGTTGTGATTTTGAAAGATGCCTCGGGCAAACATGTTTATCGGAGCGAGATTCGAGTGGGCCAATTCGACTTCTACATGAACAAAGACGATCGCGGTGGAATTCCGGCTAAGAACACTGCGTTTATCTTCTCGTACCCGGTGAACGAAAAGACGGCCAAAGCCGTCACGATCGAATTGCAGCTCAAAGGGCGCGAGTACCGACAATCAGCGCCGCTCAAGACTTTGTTGTTGGGGATGAAATGACCGTTTTGCGAATCGCGTTTCTCAGTATCGTAGGTTCCCTCGTTGTTTCGACTGCGCAAGCAAAGAAACTTCTGATTTTGACTGATCAGCCGGGTGCTACCAAAGCCAATGAAATTCGCAAACTCATTCAAACGACTGTTCCATTCAAACTTTTGAAGTCTTCTGAATTCTCAATTAGCGTTGAGTACGTTGACCCAAAAACAAAACCCGTCAGCTGTAAACCACGCAAAATCAAATACACAGACGACGAGATTTACTCACTTCAGTATTGGGCGAAGGTGAAGGGGATTGAGATATCTCCTGAAGAGCTCAAGAAATATAAAGAGGGCTACACGATCGATCGCCTCGTTGAGTGTGATCTTGTTGCGCTTGCCGCATTGGGTGTTCAGTTTCAGGCCGACTCTTTGATGTTCGTTCACAATAGCCCTTGGGAAGGCGGCTCTGGTGGCGACATTCCGATCATCCTTTCGGGTTCGCGTCCTGGCATCGGTATGCACGAGTGGTTGCACGGTTTCGGTCTTGCCGACGAATACGCTTACAAAAAAGAAGAAGCGCCATTCTTCTGTAACCGTACGGATTGGGGCAACGTTGCGATCTTCAATGATGCGCCTCCTTACTCAAGCAATGACGATGTTCGTATTCGTCATCGTGATCAGATTCCGTGGCTGACATACTTGAGTCCGAAGGCTGATCTCATCACAAGCAACAACTTAGGTTCACCAAAGTTCGGTAACTTAGGGATTTACCAATCCAGTACGTGCAAGAACGTTTCTCCGACATTGAAGTCGTGGAAGCCGTCGGGCCATATGACGATTATGGAAAATCCTTTGTCGACTTACATTCCGAAACCATATTGGACGAATATTCTTACCGGACTCGGAGTAGGCTCGGATCGCATTGCTGCACTTTTGAAAGTCAGTGTAACTCCGACGTGGTTGAAGAGTGGCGGCCAAGGCCCGGGCAATCCGCCGCCACAGGTTGAATAGTCTTGAGTCAGCGTCCTGATCCAGCTTGGAAAAATGAATTCAACGATCGGGTAAAGGCTTTTGTTCTTCGTGGTGACTACAAGCGTGCCGTCGCTTTTGCGAAAGATGGTTTGCGCCAGTATCCGCAAGAGTTCGTTTGTCGTTTTCAGTATGCAAAAGTTCTCGGCGACTATGCTGATGAGCTTCCATTAAAACAAAAAAAGAAGCTCAAGAACGAAGCCATTCGAATTTTGAAACCGCTTCTTCGCTCTTTACGCGGTATTCCTGCGGACCAACGCTTCAGCGTTTGCCTGAACTACTACTATCAAACAGAGTCTTTCAAAAAAATGTCGCGCTTTGGTCAGCGTTTTCAGAAAACGGACAAGCAGCGCGGAATCTATGCTCAGGCATTGGGTGCAACACTGGTTGCGTTTGAGCTTCACGAGAACGGCCGAAGCTCTCGCGCTTGGGCCCAAAAGGCAAAGTCGAGCTGGGCTCGGTACAATTTGAAATCTGAGAAATACTATTTTCCGCACTACAACTACGCAAAGGCGCTCGCGCTTTTGGGTGAGAAAAAGAGTGCGATGTCGCATCTTAAAACTGCGGCCCGTCTTAGCAAACGCCCCATCACAGATTGGGAATTCGCTGACGTGATGAAATTGATCTGAGTGTTTACTTTTCGCCTTTTGGGGTCAGGCGAATTCCTTCGTCGTCGATCGTGATCAGGCGGCTCTTGTAAAGCCCGCCCAGCGCCATTTTATATTTCTTTTTGCTGACGCCGAAAAGCTCGTAGATCGTTTCGGCGCTGGTGTGATTGTTCAGCGGAAGAAATCCACCCTTTGACTTCAGCTCCTCAAGAATTTTCTGGCCGAGGTCATCCTTGCCAAGGCTTCCCATCGGTTGAAGAAGCAGATCGATTTTGCCGTCTTGTCGAACTTCTTTGATGTATCCGGGCAAAATCTCGCCGTGCTCGAGCTTTTTAAAAACTTCGTTGGCGTAAAGAACACCGAAATGGCTTCCGTTGATGATCGCCTTGTAGCCGAGATCAGTTTCGGCTGCGATCATGAGATCGACTTTTTCTCCGACCTCGTATTTCGGAAAGCTCTTATCCATAAAGCGCTCAAGGCGCATCGATGCTGATATACGATTACTTTTATCGAGATAGACATAGACAATCACATCGTGGCCGACCTTGAGATCTCGCGTTTGTTCACTAAACGGAAGAAAGAGATCTTTGCTCAGGCCCCAATCCAAAAACGCACCGACGCGTTCGAGCGACACGACTCTGAGATGTGCGAATTTGCCGATGGTAACATAGGGTTCTTCGGTTGTCGCAATGAGCCGATCTTCTGAATCGTAATAGATGAAGACTTCGATACTGTCGCCGATAACGAGATCTTCGGGCACTTGGCGTCGCGGAAGCAAGATTTCGCCGAGATCGCCGCCATCGAGATACACTCCCGGCGTAGCCTCTCTGACGGCTTTAAGTTCATTGAAGTTTCCGATTTCTACCAAGACTGATCGCTCCATGTTCAAAATCGCAGCTTAACCCGGGTTCCGAGCCCATCCTACCGATTTTCTGGCTGATTTCGTCCTGGGTATCTTTGACATCGTCGGGGTTCGGGAGGAGGCTGAAGGGGACATTAAAGAGGAGGCACCT
>DATLHP010000162.1:0-8033 GCA_035539835.1 Bdellovibrionales bacterium | reverse complement strand
GCAAGCACGGCACGATGGTCGCCATCAACTGCGGAGCAATCCCGGACAGCCTTATGGAGTCAGAGCTTTTCGGCCACGAGAAAGGCGCTTTCACTGGAGCACATGAGCGTAAGATCGGAAAATTTCAACTCGCGAACAACGGCACGATCTTCTTGGACGAAATTGGTGAATTGAAGCCTGATATGCAGGTCAAACTCTTGCGCGTTCTTCAAGAACGCAAGTTCACGCCCGTCGGTAGCTCGCGCGAGGTCAAAACTGATGCTCGCATCATTGCGGCGACAAACCGCAACCTGGAAAAGATGATCGAAGACGGAACTTTCCGTGAAGATCTTTTTTATCGCCTAAATGTTATGCCGATCTTTCTTCCGCCGCTTCGCGAGCGGACCGATGATATCGGCGAACTCGCGCAATACTTCATCAAACGCTTCTCGAAAAGTCATAGCCGATCGCTTTCTGGCATGACCGAAGAGACTCTTCAGATCCTAAAGTCCTATCGCTGGCCGGGAAATATCCGCGAGCTCGAGAACGTGATCGAACGTTCATTTATCGTCGAAAACTCAGACTGTATTACGCCTTCATCTCTACCCGAGAATCTCTTGAACAAGAGCAAAGAGGCGGCAGCGACGCCGCAAGCGGTGGCGAAAGCTTCAGCATCCCCTGCAGGACCAATGGACTTTGAAGCGTTCAAAGAACAGGCAGAAAAGGACTTCATCATCAGCGCTTTGAAGGCCAATAAAGGGAAGATCAACAAAACGGTCGCCGAGGCCAATATTCCGAAGAACACCCTCTTGAGAAAAATCAAAAAGTACGGAATCAACGTCCGCGACTACGCGCAGGATTGAATTTATAGAACCCTTTTTCTATTCTGGGGTGGCTATTGCAAATGGGGAGGGCCTGAGTGGCTCGTGACACTTTCGAGTTCGTCAAAGCAGCTTTGCGTCGTCCGCTCGAAGTGTCGACCGTCTTTCCTACGTCTCGCTCACTGGCTGAGACCACTCTCGATTTCACCGATCTCGGTCGCGCCGAGAAGATCGTCGAACTCGGATGCGGGACCGGCGCCATCACAAAACACCTCGTCACCCGACTGCCGAACCCACAATCGTATCTTGGAGTCGAGCTCGACACGAAGATGGTTGAGTTCATGCGAAACGAGTTTCCAAAACTTCGTTTTGAAAATGGCCCCGCTTCTGACCTCACGAAGTGGGTCGAGCCGGGCTCTGTCGACGTCGTCGTCAGTAGCTTGCCGTGGACTGTGTTTTCAACGGGGACTCAACTCACGACATTGAAATCGATCGTCTCTGCACTGAAGCCGGGCGGCGTTTTTGTAACCTACGTCTTGGTCAACGCCATCTTTATGCCGCAAGGTCGGTCGATAGTGCGCCTTCTTCGTGAAAACTTTCGCGACGTCCATCGCAGTGACCTTGAGTGGCGCAATATCCCGCCGGCATACGTTTTCCGCTCGATTAAGTAAGCCCGAGCGGCAATCTTCTCACATTCTAAAACTTCTCTACGAAATGCGGCGATGAGTCTCATTCGCGGAACGTCTACCCTGATCCAGCTCGGAGGGGCAAATGCCAACACGGCGCTTGATCCGCGACGTCTCACGCGTCAACAAAAGCTCGATTTTCCTCATCGGAATGATGTCTGGGTTCATTGTGAGTCCGCTCAAGGCCGGCATCACCGATGCACCCTTCGGCGTTTTCATTGCGCATTTGTTTTTGAGCGGAGTGATCGCTTTCGCTTATGGAATTGTGCTGAGGTCAGCAAGACGGTCAGGCCCCGGCGTCGGTTTTCAAATTTCGATTTTTCACTGGTGCGTGGCTGGCATCGGCATCGGTCTTTTGCCGAACAGACCCGATCTGAGTTTTTTTATGGCTGGTAATGGCACTTGGAGTTTCATTCAGTTTGCGATGATGCACTTCTTGTACGGGACTCTCGTCGGTACACTTTTCGACCGCTGCGCGATTCGAGCTGAATACCCCGAGCCACTCAATGAACCACACCACACTATCGCAGATTGAGAACGCGATCGACCGCGAGAGAAACGACGGTCGCAGGTAAGCCCTTCATACAAGCATGCGTTCCGAGCGGACAAGCTTTTGCTCCGTGAGTTCCACACGGACGACAATCGAGATCAAGCTGGACGACTTCAGCTCTTGAATCATTCCAAGGACGATAACCGAAATCGAGCACTGTCGGTCCGAAGACAGAAACAGTTGGCGTGCCAGCACAAGATGCCAGATGCATCGAACCACTGTCGTTACACACCAAGAGATCACTCTGCGACAAAATTTTCGCAGACTCAAAAAGACTCGTTTTACCAGCGACCGATTCGGCGCCCGGAATCTCTCGCGCTATGCTCTCGCAGAGAGCCCTCTCTTGTGCCGATCCGGAAATCAAAACGCGAAACCCCTTGTTCGCTAGATTTTTTCCGACCGCGACAAAGCCTTCACTCGTCCACATCTTCGTCGCCCAGACACTTCCAGGAGCAAGAACGGCCGTTTTTGCCTGAGGATCCTTTTTGGCGCGCATTTCGACTAACTTCGGAATCTGCATCCCGAGCTGAGCGGGCACAGGAACCAAAGCGCCGTTTTCAAAGCGCCCTCCCGCCTTCTGTTGGCTCTTCTCAAAATCGAAGATCTGATTTTGAACATCGCGACTCTCACCACTCAATAGACTGAGTTGGCGAATCGCTTCAGGATCTTGCATGGGTCGTTCAATACGCTCGTCAAAGATGAAGCCATTGAACCACGATTTAAAACCGATCTTCTTTTTCGCCTTAAGACCACGAACAAAGAGCGCAGACCGTGGTGATTCATGCGGGCAGAGCAAGAGATCGAAAGTTCGGTCTTTCAGTCGACGTTTCGCTTCACGCCAGTCGACGCCGGACTTCTTGTCGATTTCGATGACTTCATCGACGAGACCAGATTCCGTCAGAAACGAGCCGAGGCCACGACGACAGACGACAGTCAAACGACCGTCAGGATGTAGTTCTTTGATTTTCTTAAACAGCGGAATCCCGAGAAGAAGATCCCCGAGAAATGCCGTTTGTACGACTAAGGAATCAAACACTGATCAGCAGCGCTATCAATGGCCCCATGGCCCGCGCGCACTCCTTCGATAAGTTCATCGATTGAGACCTGATCATAGCACATTGGATTCTTATTACAGCTGCGTTTCCAGCATGGAGAGCAAGGAGCGGCCGTCAAAACGTGAACACCGCGATCATAGAGTTCAATTTCATGAGCACAGGTAGGGCCAAACCATGCCACGGTCCATTTTTTGAGTGCGATGGCCATGTGCATACCAAGACTATCACCACTAACGACGATGTCGCAGGCGTTCATACTCACCATTCCGTCACGAAGTCCGTGCTCCGTTGGCGACTGAACGACTTCCAGCCCGTGAGCGATTCTTTCATTGGCGGTAGTGTCTTCTTTGCCGCCGAGAAGGACGACCTTATAGCCAAGCGCTAAAAGGCGCTGCGCAAGGATTCGGTGTGTTTCAGCGGTCAGCTTTTTATAAGGAATAACGGCAGCACAACCCGTGTTGAGTCCGACGATCAGATCGCCGCGTGGAGACCACGCTCGCTTTCGTCGCGCGGATTCCTTCTTCTCGTCCGTCGTCAGTTCTAGAACATATTCATCGCGAAGCCATGGTCCTAGCTCCAACGCCTCGTGGGCGAGTTGAATCTCTGACTTCTTGTTTTCGTAAAACTTCTTTTGATCAGAAAGGCCGATGTGCCAAAGCTCTTCTGCCGCTGCGGTTGCTGGCAACACTGCTCCGGTGCGCGAATCAACGGTGAAACCGTAAATCATATCGACGGTCGTCGTTTTTAAAACTCCTGCCGACTTCAAACCCTTGTCGACAACAAGAGCGATATCGAACTCCAAAACAGAAAGTTGCAAAAGATCATCCGTTGACGACGTCAAAACGCGATCAATGAGCGGATTGTTTTTCAGAAGCAAATCAGCTGGCTTCTGTGTCACCCAAGTAATATGCGAGTTCGGAAATTTTCTGCGAATTGCTGGCAGAAGCGCTGTTGAACGCATCACCGCCCCCAGCGCTTCTAAATGGACGATCAGAATTCGATTTGTCGCAACCGATCGACTCGGACATTGCTCATTGCAGTCAGTGTTTTTACCGCAGGGCTTGTAACCATTGAAATGTCGACAGTTCGTTACCGGCATACATCCATTGTAGACCGGAGCGAAAGCCGCTTGCGACCAGACCGAGGACTAGATGTCGCGAAGTGCTTCGACGACAGCCCTGAAGGCGCGGGTTTTAGGAGTATCTACCCGATAGACGAGGCCGATATCTGTTTTGTAGAGAGGTTTTCCAACCTGTTCGAGAGCTGGGTTCTTTTCGGCAATCGAACTTGGTAGCAATGCCGCCTGGTCTTTCATTGAAGACACCATCGTATTGATCACGTTGTAATCCGAAATCGGAACGAAACGCATTTTATCGAGCTTTCGAAGTGCACTATGAACGTTGATCATCTCTGGATTGAAAAAGAGCGGCTGATTCTCTCGCATCTCTCCATTCACCCATAAAGCAACAAACTCCGTCGCGAGATTCTGGATCACCAAATGAGGACGCTTGAGTGGATTCGCAGCGATCGCAAAGTCCGCTTCTCCCGCAGCCACTGCCTCACAAGCCTCCACCGAATTGTTCAAACGGAGCTCGAGGCCAAGCGCAGGATAGGTTTGCTGAAGTTTCGAAAAAGGCTTTGAAAGATAAGTGCTGGCAATGATCGGATGCGAGCAAATCGTGAACTCGCCAGCGATCTGACCCTCTTGCTCAAGGACCCCTTGAAAACTCGAGTCCCATTGATCTTTTAGCTTCAAAATTTCTGGAACTAAACGGTGCGCGAATTCGGTCGGTAAAAGACCATCTTTCTGACGCTCAAACAAAGGACGGCCGAAGTCCTCTTCCATTCGTTTCAAGAGTTTTGAAAGCCCTGGCTGCTGCAAACCGAGGCGTCGTGCCGCACGGGTGATATTTCGCTCGCGATAGAGTTCGATCAAACATTCGTAATTTGAATTGATAATCGTCATGCGAGCCCTCCCATTCCAACATGGAATGAACCCCATTCTCAGCGAGTACGCAAGGAATGCCTGCAATCATGCTATGGAATTGATCGGGAGGTAGCTATGTTTCTCCAGGAAGCTACGCAAGAAATACAGATCGATGCTCTCAATATTCGAGGCAGCCGTCTTCATGTCGTCCGCGATGACCTTCTTAAAGCCGGCACGAAGCAGCGTGCGGCCATCCCCTACCTTCTTGATTTACGAAAAGACGGGTTCGAGGAATTCGTCTACGCGAGCCCGTTTTCTGGTTTCGCTCAAATCGCCCACCGATTTTGACGACGAACGCTTCCGCGCGCTCGTTAGTTGGCTGGAGTCGCCGTCGCCGGAACGTCTTGCTCTGAAATCTGACGACCCTGTTCGATCTTCTTTGCAACCGCGACGATCTTACCGATCTTGATCTTCGATTCGATTCTCACGAGGAATCGGCGATCATCGTCAGTCATCCAGAAAAAGATGTCACCAACCGGTCTGAAGATCCCGTCCAACTCGACATGCGGCTTCAACACGATCGTGTTGAATTCACCTGCCGGTGTTTTGATTTTTTCGCGACGAAGGACTTCGGCTGTGACGACGAAATTCTCTTTCTCGTGAGACACATGATATTTGTACTTCTTGCCCGGCTCGAGCTGGAATGTTCTTAAGTAAAACACGGCACTGAAGATGTTCTGTGTGTAGTCAGGAATCTTCCAAGTGTAGTTCTGCTTTTCGAGTTTCTTTTCTTCATTGATCTTGCGATCCCAATACTTCGCGCGCTTTTTGTTCCATTCAAACACAGTGCGCGTTTCTCGAAGCTGCTTCGATTCTTTCACATGGAGCGAATAGCTGTAGGGCACCAAGGTTTTATAATCGACGAACGTTTCGAACCAATCATCGACCGCATAGAACATCGCGAAGACTGAAGTCGATCGAGCCGTGCCGGCAAAACGATAAGATGGATTTCCATTCACCGAAGCAAAGCCACGAGTTTCGAGAGTCATTTCTCCAGCTGAAACATTGAAGTAACTGACATCGAGAGTGACCTTTTCGCCAACTCTAAACGGATCGACGTTCGGTCGACGACCGGTGAAGCCGGTCGAGTCTTCAAACGGAGGCTGACGCTGACCGGGAACAACCGGTGCCGGTGTTGACGTCGCAGGAGGATTTGTCTTCGCTGCCTTCGCCGCCGCCGCCTTTTCAGCAGCAGCCTTTTTCGCAGCAGAACCTTTTGTCATTTTCGCAGCTTCGGCCGCAGCCTTTGCCGCAATAGCCGCTTCGATCTCTGGAAATGCTCCAGGCACTGGATCAGGGCCCGGCAAGCGAACGAATGTTCCCGACTGCTCCGTTTGTGGAGCCTCAATCGGAATGTCCTTCACTTTGATTTCTTCTTCGTACTCTTCGTTTTTGAGAACTTTTTCTGAGTCTTCGACTTTAAGAATCTTAGACGCGCAGCCGGCAGCGCTCATCAGCACCAAGAAAATGAGTGCGATTTTTCGAAAGGAAAATCGCAGCGAGGCTGGAAGCCGAGCGAAATTAAACAGTGTCACGAAACTCTTTCCATCGACGGTGAATCCACATCCACTGCTCTGGATGACGTCGGACCATTTGCTCAATTTTATCAGTATAGACTTGAGTCATGGCAGCGATGTTTTTGTCCCTTGGCCCATTGTCGAGGTATGGAATCGGCTCTTCAAAGAAGATCTCATGCGTTCCGTCTGGGTTTCGAACGGTGTAACACGTAATCACTGGCACTTACGTTCGATCCGCGATCAATGCGCAACCCATTGCCGTCCCGGTTTCAACGCCGAAAAACCGTGTTCTCACCCCAATTGGTGGGCCCATAAACTGGTCGAGAACGAAAATCACCGCATCATTGTTTTTCAATGCTCGCAGAATCTCAAATGAACTTTTCTCTGGAGAGATAAACTTAGTGCCACGCTTACGACGCATTCCGAACCATAGATCATTCAGCCACTGCAGATTGAACTCTTTCGAAATCAAATGGACTCGAATTCCCAATGCTGAAAGCGCCGCTATTGAATAGTCGCCATTGCCTAAGTGGAGAGTCAAAAAGATCGCGCCCTTTCCTTCCTGGAAAGCTTTGTCGACAATCTCGCGACCATGAATACGAAACGTCTTTTCGACCTTCGTGTGAGTGAGAAATGGAAACATGCAGTACTCAACGAGCGAACGCCCCATTGAATGAAGTGATGCTCGCGCAATTCGAGTCGCCTCTTCTTCGTTCATTGACGGATAGGCCAGACGAACGTTGTCGACGGCGACTTTGCGACGAATTCGCAAAACATCAAACCACAAGAATCCGACGACATCGCCCATGAAAAGCCGCACCCTTCTCGGAAGAGCGCTCACCAGAAATGCGAGAGCCTTAAAGAAGAAGCCGATCAATATTCTCATAAAACTTATCCAAGCTTGAAACAGGACGCGCCTGCAAACGGCTGACAAAGCAAGGTACGCTCGTCTTCCAATCGGTCAGCTTCACGGCATCTTTTTCAGTGATAATGATCGCATCGACAGGAGCATCCGCCGCATGTCGCTCAACATCCTTGAGATCATTTTCGGTGTAAGAGTGATGATCTCTGAAAATCATATGCTCAGCGATATCGGCTCCGGATTTACGAACCAGCTCTTCAAATGTATGAGGCCGTCCAATACCCGAAACAAGAAGCACACGAGCCTTACGAAGATCCGACTGTGACTCAAGGCACGCCGGACCCTTTTCAAGAGGATAGTACCCAGCAATCGCAGATTCGAATTCAAAAACGGAGAATCCCGTTCGCTCACGGAAGGCACCGATTGTTTTACGAAGCCATGTCAGTTGTTCAACTGGAGCCAAATTTATCTTCGTGATGAACACTGATTGTGCCCGTCTCATCGAACTCAAGTCTTCGCGTGCACGCCCCAGAGGAAGCGGACGATAGTGCCACGTCGGTTGCGTTGAATCGAGAA
>DATLHP010000161.1:0-5298 GCA_035539835.1 Bdellovibrionales bacterium | reverse complement strand
TCTCTCGATCCTGTGGAAGGTCTGCGTTATGAGTAATTTGATTTCCGTTCGGGGCATCACGAAGTCGTATCCAATGGGCCAGTCGCGGTTGGAAGTACTGCGCGGAGTCGATCTCGATGTCGATGCTGGCGAAGAGCTTTGCATTGTCGGCTCCTCGGGTGCCGGGAAAAGCACTCTGCTTCACATTCTCGGGACACTCGATCGTCCGACGCTGGGCAAGGTAACTTTTAAAGGTATCGATCTCACCCGTCAGAATGACGAAAAACTAGCTGAATTCCGAAATCGCTCGATGGGTTTCGTTTTCCAGTTTCACCACTTGATGAGCGAATTTACGGCAATCGAAAACGTCATGATTCCCTGTCGAATCGCAGGAATGAGTGTCGCCGAGAGTCGCACCCGAGCGGGCCAGTTGCTCGATCAGCTTGGAATTGGCTCACGAGCGGGGCATTTTCCGTCAGAACTGAGTGGTGGAGAGCGCCAGCGGGTGGCGATTGCCCGTGCCCTGGTGAGAAATCCAGAAGTTCTCTTTGCCGATGAACCGACCGGCAACCTTGATACCGCCAATGCAATGATGATTCAGGACCTGTTTTTTGAGCTGAAACGACAGATGAATCTTACTCTGATCGTCGTTACTCATGATCTGAGCTTCGCTGCTAAGTTCGCACGAGTGCAGCGCATGCGCGATGGTCAGTGGGAAACAGCATTGACCTAGGTCTGGTTTCGTACTACGCTCTCGCTGATTTATAGCTTAAGTTATTGAAACGATTTAGTTTTTTCTAATGCCGAGCGCGCGAGAACGACATTGAGAATTCCAACATTTGCAGTGCTTCTATCGATCGTTTTCTGCCTGGTGAATACCATCGGCCATGCGCAGACTCTCGAACAAACCGACCGCGAGCCGGCACAGGCGCGTAAACGTTCTCCTTCGCGCCGTGCAACGACGCCTCGAGCGGCTGCGAAACCTGCGGTTGAAGGTCTTGTCGTTGGCACGATCACGGTCAAAGGAAACAAGAAAATCGAAGTCGACGCCGTTCAGGCTCGGCTCACGAGCAAAACCGGCGAAGCGTATTCACCTGAGAAAGTGCGCGCCGATGTCGATGCACTTTTCAAAACGGGTTACTTCTACGATGTGAAAGTCGATCGCTCTGTTCGTGGTGGAGCAGCGGATCTGACGTACACTGTCGTCGAAAAACCTTCGGTCACTGAAATTTCGTATTCGGGCAACGAAGAAGTTGAAACCGGTGATCTCGAAGAAGCAGCTGGGCTTAAAGCGTTTGAGATCTTGAATATGACCAAGATCCGCGAAGCGACAGAGAAGATTCAGAAACTCTACGAGGACAAAGGTTTCTTCCTCGCTCGCATCACGCCGAGGATCAAAACAATTCAAGAAGGCGAGAGCGTCAGCCTCAAATTCGAGATCCAAGAAAACGAAAAAGTAAAAGTGAAGCGCGTTACCATTCTCGGTAACGAAAAGATCCCAGACGGAAAACTGAAAGCCGCGATGCAGACGCAAGAGGGTGGCTTCTTTAGTTTCGTTTCGGGTTCAGGCGCCTACAAGCAGGATGCGTTTGATCGGGACATCCAGCTTCTTCAATATCTGTACTTCAACGAAGGTTACGTTCAGATCAAAGTCGATCGCCCGCAGGTCTACGTCACGCCAGACAAAAAGGGCATTTACATCACTGTTCGTGTGGAAGAAGGAAACCGCTTCAAGGTCGGCAATGTCGACTTCGCTGGTGACCTTCTCTTCAGCAATGAAGATCTCTTCAACTCGATCCATATCGAAGAGCAAGAATGGTACACGCACGAAATCCTCTTGAAGGACTTGCGCGAACTTCAAGCGAAGTATGGTGACCTTGGTTACGCTTACGCGAACATCATTCCGCGCACTCGCATTCGTGAAGCGGATCGCGAAGTCGACATCACGTTCGAAATCGATAAGGGAAACAAAGTTTACTTCAACCGTATCACGGTCATCGGAAACTCGAAGACGCGCGATAAAGTTGTTCGTCGCGAACTCGAGATCAAAGAGGGCGAACTCTACAACGAGACTCGTCGTCGCGAATCTCTCGCCAACGTTCAACGTCTTGGTTACTTCGATGATGTTCAGTTCAACAGCTCGACTCCAGCAGACGGCCCTGACCTGATGAACCTCGACATCGTCGTTAAAGAACGTAACACCGGGTCGATCCAGGTCGGTGCGGGTTACTCGACATACTCGAGCTTCATCTTCAACGGTCAGGTGAACCAGACCAACTTGTTCGGCCGCGGTCAGAAGCTCGGTATTTCGATCGATCTTTCTGGCAACCAGTCTTTGTATAACTTCAACTTCACCGAACCATACTTCTTGGACACGGAATGGTCGCTCGGTTTCGATGCGTACCAATCACAGCGTAAGCTCTCGCCTTACGATGAAACGAAAAAGGGTGGCGCGGTTCGCGTTGGTCACCCTCTCGCGCCATACTTGCGTGGTTACATCCGATACAAGCTCGATTCGACTGAAATCGATCTCGATGACAAGTTGGGTGATCCGGATCTTTACCCAGTATCGGATGCTGCGCATCCGGATGTGAAAGGTGACGGTAACGGAATCACGTCGAGCGGTACGGGCACGATCGAATACGACAGACGAAACGATCGCTTCTCGCCAACAGACGGCGTTTTCGCGAGCGGATCTTTGGAGTACGCGGGCCTCGGCGGCGACAAACGCTTCACGAAGGGCTTTTTCAGCGGTCGCTTCTATAAGAAGATTTGGAGTGAGGTCGTTTTCAGAAACAACCTAACTTACGGTTTCGTCCGTTCAAACGAACCAGGTGATGAACCCCCGTTCAACGAATTGTTCTTGCTCGGTGGAGCGAATAGCTTGCGCGGTTACGACTGGTTCTCGGTCGGTAAAAAGAAGCTCTCAAGAAAACTTCAGCGCTGTTACGCAGATGCGACGCCAGACAAAGACAGCTGTCCGCGAGCTGACGGTAACCCGCTTTCTGGCGATGAGCTGGATGAGAAGTCGATGGTTCCTTACGGCGGAACCCAACAAGCATTCTACAATTTGGAATTTGAGTTCCCTCTGATTTCAGAGGCAGGAATCAAAGGCGTTGTGTTCTATGATGTCGGTAATGCAGACGATATCTTGACACTCAGTGAGTATCGCATGGATTTCGGTTTCGGTTTCCGTTGGTTCTCGCCGATCGGGCCACTTCGATTCGAGTGGGGTTTCCCAATCGATCGTCAGCCGGATGAGCGTGCGGTCAACTTCCAGTTTGCCATAGGTTCACCATTTTAATTTAATTGGACACTATTCAAAGATTTTTAAAGGAGTACGTGATGAAAGTAGCAGTCTTGTTTGCAAGTATCGCAACGGCTTTCGCGATTTCGGCAAACGCCGCAGAAGCGAAGATCGGTTACGTCGACCTTCAAAAGGCGATCCAACAGACGTCTGAAGGAAAAAAGGCGAAATCGGATCTCGAAAAAGAGTTCAACGCCAAGAAAGCAGAATTCCAAAAACGCGAAGGCGACATCAAGAAGATGGGCGAAGACCTCGAGAAGAAAAAGGCAGCTTGGTCGGATGACATGCGCCAACGTAAAGCTCAGGAATTCCAACAAGAGATGATGAAGTTCCAAAAGGAAGTCGGCGAGAGCCAACTCGCGATCTCTAAGAAAGAACGCGAGCTCACTGCTCCGATCCTCGAGAAGCTTTCAAAAGCGATGGAAAAAATCGCGAAAGATGGCGGTTACGACATGGTTCTCGAGCGCAGCGAACAGAGCGTGCTCTGGGCGAAGCGTGATCTCGATCTGACAGATGCGATCGTTAAGGAATTCGAAAAAACAGCAAAGAAATAAGCGAGCAGGCATGGCTGAAGGAAAAGCACCGTTTTACAACGCGGTCGATATCTTGAAGATGCTTCCGCACCGATTCCCGTTCCTCCTTGTCGACAAGGTTCTCGAAGTCGATCAAGGGAATGCCACTTCAAAAGTGGGTTGGAAGATTCGTGCTACGAAATGTGTCACGATCAACGAGCCGTTTTTCCCAGGCCATTTCCCACATCGCCCGGTCATGCCGGGCGTATTGCAGATCGAAGCAATGGCGCAAGTGGCGGCGATCTCTTGTGTGAAGCTGGACGGTCCTAAAATGGACGTCGCTATCGCAGGGATCAACAGCGCGCGCTTTCGCCGCCCGGTCGTTCCTGGCGACGTTATGCAAATCACTAGCGAAGTTTTGAAAGATCGCAGCGGTCTCCTCATCATCAAGTGCGAAGCGCATGTTGATGGAGAGCTTGCATGCGAGGCGGAGATCATCGCGAAGATGTTCCCGCTGGTCGAAGCGTAAGTTTGGAGTTTGAGTTTTGAGCATTCATCCTAGCAGCGTAATTTCTAAGGATGCAGAGATCGGGCAAAACGTTTCGATCGGTCCCTTCTGTGTCATTCAAGGCAAAGTAAAAATCGGCGACGGAACCAAGCTCGTTTCGCACGTCATGCTGGGGCACGAACACGGCGTCGTTGAACTCGGGAAAGACAACGTACTTCATGCAGGAGCCGCCGTTGGCGGGCCTCCGCAAGATCTCAGTTACAAAGGTGAGCCGACGAAGCTCATCATCGGTGATCGTAATAGCATTCGTGAATTCGCGACTCTCAACTGTGGAACGCCAAAGGGCGGTGGAGTCACAAGAGTCGGTAGCGATTGCTTGATCATGTCATATTCTCACATTGCTCACGATTGCACGCTTGGTAACCACGTTGTCATCGCAAACGTCGGACAGCTTGCTGGACATGTGACCTTAGAGGATCACGTCAAAGTCGGCGGCATCTGTGCTTTCAACCAATTCGTGCGTGTCGGTAAGTACGCGTTCATTGCCGGCGATTCGGCAGTCAACAAAGACATTCTTCCGTTCACTATTTCTCAAGGTAAGTATGCCGTCATGCGCGCAACCAACTCGATCGGCCTCGATCGAGCGGGATTTGCGAAAGAGGATATCGAGTCGGTCAATCGAGCGATTCGTATCATCACCAAAGGCGGAGGAACGATCGAACAAAGTCTCGCACGTATCGAAACTGAGTGCGCAATGACCGAGTCGGTTCGTTACCTCATTGAATTCATGAAATCATCCAGTCGCGGTATCGCGATCTAGGAGAGCCTGTGTCTCGAACTCGTTGCGCTGTTGTCGGCGTCGGTTATCTCGGACGTTTCCACGCGCAGAAATACAAGCAAATCGAAGAAGCCGAGCTCGTCGGCGTGTGTGATGCGAGCCCAGAGCGCGCTGACGTTGTCGCAAAAGAACTCGGTGTTCAGGCGTACAGCGA
>DATLHP010000160.1:0-9094 GCA_035539835.1 Bdellovibrionales bacterium | reverse complement strand
AGAAACGATCGCTCTCGATTTCCGCGAAACAGCACCCGCCAGTGCTGATTCGAAAACTTATGCGAGTACCGATCCGAAGGCATCACTCGACGGCGGCCTTGCCGTTGGAGTCCCAGGCGTTCCAGCCGGTCTTTTTGAGCTACACAAAAAATATGGAAAGCTGAAGTGGAATCAGCTTTTCAAAGGTGCCATCGACATGGCCGAGAACGGATTTGAAGTCAGCGGAGATTGGACAAAGATCACAAGCGATAACAAACCGCGAGTGAACAAAGACGCTCTCGCCATCTTCTTTCCGAAGGCCAAAGATCTCGGGCCAGGCGATGTTTTAAAGCAGCCCCGCCTCGCGAAATTCTTGCGCAAGTATCAGAGCCAAGGGTCACGAGCCTTCTATGAGGGTGAAGTCGCAAGCGACGTGATCTCGACCGTTAATAGCAACGGTGGCAAATTCACTCCGCAAGACTTGAAAAAATTTAGCGTTCGTTGGTTGAAGCCCCTCACAGTTCAGTATGACGGACATACAGTTCACTTAATGCCGCCGCCTTCGAGCGGAGGAGTCGTCATTGCGCAGGCACTTGCGCTCATCGATCGCTTCAAACTCAAAAAAATTGCGGAGCTTTCTCTTGAAGAGTTGCATCTGTTGATTGAGATCGAAAAACAGAGCTATCGCGGCCGCGTTCTTCTTGGCGATCCCGATTTCACGCAGAATCCGATTGCGAAACTATTGGCTGATGACTCGATCAATGCACTTGCAAAACAAATCAATCCGAAGAAAGCGACGCCCTCTGAAAAAATCCTGACGGCCGAAGAACGCAAACAAGTTGAAGGCATCAATAAGGAAAAGAAGCAGACGACACACATGACTGTCATGGATAGTGACGGCAACGCTGTCGCGATGACCGTCACTTTGAACGGGAACTACGGCTCAGGCCTCGTCACGCCGAAATTCGGTATCGCTTTGAACAACGAAATGGATGATTTCACGACGAAGCCCGGCGTTCCGAATATGTTCGGACTTATTCAGGGCGAAGCGAACCTCGTTCGCGCAGGCGCACGCCCTCTTTCATCGATGAGTCCAACGATTGTCGAAAAAGACGGCAAAACGGTCTTGGCACTCGGCGCTCCCGGTGGCCCGCGCATCATCAGCGCCGTTCTTCAGGTTCTCTACCGCGTGATTTCACGTGGAGAGGATATTGAGACAGCTATTCTCGCTCCCCGCGTTCATCATCAGTTTTTGCCTGATTCGGTGAAAACAGATGCAATGCGCCTTCCGCCAGAGTCGATCACAGGCCTTAAAAAACTTGGTCACATTGTTGAGACAAGCTCCACTGCCAAAGTCTATGGAGTCGTTCTAAAAGACGACCGCCTGAGCGCTGCTGCCGACAATCGCGGAGAAGGTGCCGCTGGGGGCTATTGATTCTGACTTGTGCTCTGGTCAGAGTTTTGGAAACGTATGGATTCACACAGGGAGTATGCAGATGGCTGACAACAAAAAGATCGTTGAGAAACTGAATAAGATCCTCGAAATGGAAATTTCAGGTGTCGTCCGTTATCTGCACTATGCGCTGATGATCACTGGCCCGAATCGCATTCCAATCGTGAAGTGGTTCCATGAACAAGCCAACGAAGCCTATGCACATGCCTCGCTCATCGGCGAGAAAATCACGGCACTTGGCGGTCACCCTACCTTGAAGACAAGCCCAGTTCCTGAAACCAAGACACACCAAGTTCTCGAGATCTTGAAAGAGAGCCTGCAGTTTGAAAAAGCGGCGATCGATCTCTACAAAGAACTTTTGAAAATGTGCGACGACGACATCGCGCTCGAAGAACTCACTCGCGAAATGATTCGCAAAGAGACCGAGCACATTGAAGAAGTCGTTAAAATGCTTCACATAAGCAAGTAATTCGAAAATGGCTTGGCCACTCGTTCTGCTTATTGGTTCTAATATTTTCATGACATTCGCTTGGTACGGCCATCTGAAATCGATGAAGGCCGCACCTCTCTGGACTGTGATTCTCATTAGCTGGGGAATTGCTTTCTTCGAATACTGTCTGCAAGTACCGGCGAACCGATTGGGCGCTGGCTATTTCTCGGTCGCACAACTCAAGGTGATCCAAGAGATCGTGTCTCTCTCGGTCTTTGCGGTGTTCTTGGCGATCTACATGAAGGAACCGCTCAAGCTCGACTATCTTTGGGCGGGACTCTGCCTCGTAGGTGCGGCTTATTTCATGTTCCGAGAAGGTTTCTTGAACGGCTGATAGTCCTGACAAACCAAATCTAAATCAGCGATTTCTTTGCCGTCAGTCATCGTGACCTTGAGTGGACCGCGATTTTGATTGATCGCCATTTTCACGACAGCCTGTTTTTCTTCGTTGTCGTCCCCGTAATAATAACCCGAATCAGTCGAAGAAACTTCGAACTTTCCGCGGACATAGAACAAATAAGGGTGCCCATACAATACTACGGTATGCGAGCCGCTCTCGAGCTGCATGTGCAGTACCCCTCGAGAGTTTCCTTCACAATCAAAGTCGACGATGTCGACGCGAGATTTTCCGTCAGGAGAATCACAACGAACAGTCCCATACTCGAGGCAATCCATGGTGCCGCCACCGGCATTCGCGAACATTGGAAACAGGAGACTCATTAATACGAACATTGGTTTTTTCATGAGGCAGAAAATAGATGAAGTTCTCACTCGTAGTAAATCAGTTGATTGTCGAGATTTAACAAGACTTGCTGTTTAGGTCAGATAGGACCTATGCGCGAAGGAAGATTTCGGCCTGCCGAAAAGCGACCATCCCCTGGAATTCATTCCCAATGGTCATCAAAAAACAAAAGGCGTCCCGAAGGACGCCTTTTCAACTTCTAACAGTTTCTAATCGTTAGATTAGTGACCTGCTGGTGAAGCTTCAGCAGCTGGAGCTGCTTCAGTTGGAGCAGCAGCGCCATCAACTGGTGCAGCTTCTGCCGGAGCAGCAGCTGGATCAGCTGGAGTTGCTTCTGGAGCTGCTTCCATTGGAGCTGCAGCAGGTGCTTCTTCAGCTGTTTGCTGCGAGCACTGTGAGCAACCGTTGAGAGCCAAAGCTGAAACCATAGCAAGGAATACGAAAGAAATGCGGAACATGAGTTGCCTCCTATTAACAATCTATCTATGTCGCAAGACACCTTAGGCATATCTGATTATTTCAGCTCTGGCTAAAAGATTTTTTAGGACCCGCAACAAAAAACCGACTGTTACTTTCTAGCAACCATCGGCTCATCAGGGCTCGTGAGCTCTTCAATCGACAATGTTCGAAGGTGTTCGAACGGATGGCGACGGATCGGGCAGCTCGGAACATCACAGTTCCGGCAATAGGCTCGGCGACAGGGATCGACGTGCAGGTGCAGTTCTCCCGGGAATGGGTATCGAGAAATGAGCTCTCTTTCGAAGGTGTCTGTCTTCTCGTGGGCTTCGGCTACATCCCAATATTCTGGAACTACCGCATGGGCATCAATGTGATGAAAGTGCCCCGAACGCATGATCCGAACATGGTGGACTTGAATAATGCCGGTTGGACGGTGTGAACCGATGATATCCAAGAGCTTGTTCAGGAGTTCTTTGTCTTCGGCATCCAAAAGCCCACCGACCGATCGCCCGACCAAAGAAAATCCGGTCTTTGCGAGATAGAGACCCATGAGCAAGGCAACGAGCGGATCCAGCCACTGAATCCCGGTCAAGGCCACGAGCCCAAGACCGGCCGCTACCCCAGCACTCGTCCAAAAATCCGAAAGGACGTGCTGACCGCTGGCTTCCAGCGCGGCCGAGTGCCTTTTTCGACCGGTCTTCATCAAAAAGAAGCCTAAAACAGCATTGATAGCACCCGTCCCGAGCGTGATAGCAACACCAAATCCAAGCTGGTTGATCGATCGAGACTCCAAAAGAGCTCGCACGGCTTCAAAGCAGATCAAAATCGATGCGAAGGCGACAAGTCCGCCCTCGAAAGCCGCCGAGAAGAATTCGACTTTTCCGTGGCCATAAGGGTGATCTTGGTCGGCCGGTTTTCGCGAATACCAAATCACCAAGATCGCTAGGGCTGCGGCGACCACGTTAACGACGCTTTCCATGGCATCTGAGAAGATCGCCTGCGAGCGAGTGAGGCTGTAGCCGTAGAATTTGCAGGAAAGAAGAACGACACTGACGAACAGAGATAGGTAACTAGCTCGGCTCAAAAGCCCGTCGTCTGTTCGTGTCACTTCGGGCTCCGCCCTACGTTGGCAGAGTCCTCGCTTTGCTGCGGTCCTCTGCATTTCACAGATTGTTCTGCTTTAGTCATTCGGGGAAAAAGTACTAGCTGGTCTTGCGCATGACAAGAGAAGCCATGTCGAAGACCTTCACGCAGTTCTTACCGTTGCGTTTAGCCTTATAGAGGGCGTTGTCGGCGGCCCGAACCAGACTCTTGGCATCGATATTCGGGTGAGTTGCCGGCTCAATCACGGCAAGACCGATACTTGCGGTGAGATTCATGGCGCTCGTTGGCGATTTGAACCGGTAACCCTCAATCACGGCACGAAGGCGTTCGCAGAAAAGTGCAGCACCTTCGATCGTCGTCTCTGAAAGTGCGATTAAAAACTCGTCACCACCATAGCGGGCGCCGAAATCGACCTGGCGAATGTTGTCGCTGATCAGCTTTCCGACTTCGGAAAGAACGAAGCTTCCGAACAAGTGATCGTTCGTATCGTTCACATTCTTGAAGTTATCCATGTCCATCATGACCACACCGACCGCGCGACCAAAGCGTCGTGCCCGCGCGATTTCGTTTTCGAGCTTCTGATAGACGGAACGCATATTGTAGAGACCAGTCAGATCGTCGATGTCGACGAGCTGCTGAAGACGACGATTAGCCACTTCGAGCTTCTCGGTCAGATCTTTGATGCGAAGATGAGCTTTGACCCGAGCTAAGAGTTCAACCGGATCATAGGGCTTACAGATGTAATCATCCGCGCCCGCATCGAGACCGCGAACAATGTCATCGGTTTGGTTGCGCGCGCTAACGAAAATGACTGAGAAATACTGATCACGTTTGCGGATCTGCGCAATGGCGTCGAGTCCGCTCATTCCAGGCATGTTGATATCGAGAAGCATGAGGTCAGGAGTGAATTTTTTGAGCTTTTCGAGTGCCTCTTCTGCACTCGAAGCCTTCTCTACCAAGAAACCTTGATGCTCAAGCGTCGCCGTCGAGATTGCCAAGCAATCCGGATCGTCATCGACCGCGAGAATGAGTTTTTGATGCGCAGGCCGCGCCAGCCTGAGGTTTCCGACCATTTGGAGCTCCTCTTTTCAATTTAACTCGGCCCCCAAAATCGCCAGAGACCAGTTCAAAAAGCTGCCCCGAATCACGCCTTCAGTCAGACGGCAAAAAATTCCTGTCCCGAGACGAAACGCCTGGTACATTCGGGCCTTAGTCTTGGGAGCTGAAAAGATGTCTTATAACCACCGCGAAATCGACGAACGCTGGCAGAAAACATGGGAAGAAAAGCAGGTCTATAAGGCCGACAATTCTTCTTCGAAACCGAAGTACTACGCGCTCGACATGTTTCCCTACCCTTCTGGATCAGGCCTACACATCGGTCACATGGCCTCGTACACACCGACCGATGTTATCTCTCGCTACAAGCGCAATCGCGGCTTCAACGTTCTTCATCCGATGGGCTACGACGCTTTCGGATTGCCTGCAGAACAGTACGCGATTCAAACGGGCGTTCACCCCGCGAAGACGACGGAAGCTGCCATCACGAGCTTTCGCAAAACTTTGAAGTCTTTCGGGTTCAGCTTTGATTGGTCGCGTGAGATTTCAACTGCGGACCCTGCTTACTACAAGTGGACGCAGTTCATTTTCGAAAAGTTGTTCGAACGCGGACTCGCTTATCAAAAAGAAGTTCCTGTAAACTGGTGTCCTGCCCTTCGCACGGTTTTGGCCAACGACGAAGTCGTCGATGGAAAATCCGAGCGCGGAGGTCACCCGATCGTCCGCAAGCCGATGAAGCAGTGGATGATCAAAATCACCGACTACGCTGAGCGCTTGCTGCAAGATCTCGAACTCGTCGACTGGCCTGAGCGCACGAAAGAAGCACAACGCAACTGGATCGGAAAATCAGAGGGCGCGAGCGTTCGCTTTCACGTTCACCATCACCCCGGCTATGTTCTTGAAGTCTTCACCACCCGCCCCGATACCTTGTTCGGCGTGAGCTTCATGGTGATCGCACCAGAACATCCTTTGATCCAAGAAATCACGACCGTCGATCAGCGAAAGGCCGTCGATGCTTACGTCGAGGCTTCTTCGCGCAAACTCGAAGTCGACCGCAAAGCCGCCACGGACAAGACCGGCGTCTTCACGGGTGCGTATGCGATTCATCCATTGAACGGAAAGCAGATTCCGATTTGGACGGCTGATTACGTTTTGATGGATTACGGAACCGGCGCCATCATGGCCGTTCCGGGTCACGACGCGCGTGATTTCGAGTTCGCTGAAAAGTTTAAGCTGGAAATCATTCGTGTTCTCGAAAGCGACGGACCTTTGCCTTTCGAAGGCGAAGGCAAGATGGTCAATTCTGACTTCTTGAACGGCCTCTCGAAGACCGAAGCGATTCAGAAAATGATCTCTGAGCTCGAAAAGCGAGCTCTTGGCACTCGTAAGGTCGAATACAAGCTTCGTGATTGGCTTTTCTCGCGCCAACGTTATTGGGGAGAGCCATTCCCGATCGTTCGCTTGAGCGACGGAACCCTTCGCGCCGTTCCTGAAAATGAGCTGCCGGTTGTTTTGCCGGACGTTGCTAATTACGAGCCGAGCGATGCCGGAGAAGCACCCTTGGCCCGCAATACTGAGTGGATGAAGTACCGCTTCGCAGATGGGGCCGAAGGAATGCGTGAAACCGATACGATGCCTGGCTCTGCGGGCTCGAGCTGGTACTTCTTGCGCTACTGCGATCCACACAATTCGAAAGAACTCGTTTCTCAAGCCGCGCAGAAATATTGGATGCCGGTGGATCTGTACGTCGGCGGTCCGGAGCACACGGTCGGTCACCTTCTTTACGCTCGCTTCTGGAACAAGATTCTCTTCGATGCCGGCATCGTTTCGTCGCCAGAGCCATTCAAACGCCTTGCTCACCAAGGTATGCTCTTGGGCCCAGATGGCGAAAAAATGTCGAAATCTCGCGGAAACGTCATCAACCCTGACGACGTTCGCGATCGTTACGGCGCCGATGCACTTCGCATGTACATCCTGTTCCTGGGTCCAATGGACCGCGACAAGCCGTGGAGCGAGAACGGAATCGACGGCGTCAGCCGCTTCTTGGATCGCTTGTGGCGCGCGACAGTCAGCGAAGACGGCAAATCGCTTCTCGACGATTCTGAGCCTTCACCAGAACTCAACAAACTTCTCCACAAGACGATCAAGAAGGTCGGCGAAGACATCGAGGTTCTGGGATTCAACACGGCGATCTCGTCGATGATGATCTTGCTCAACGAGATCTACAAACAGGGCTCGAAATCGCGAAAAGTTCTGCGCGATCTCGTCGTTCTGGTCTCCCCGTTCGCTCCACATTTGGCCGAGGAAATTTGGCAAAAAATCGACGAAAGCGGGTACGTAGTTCAGGCTCCATGGCCTGGGTATGATTCAAATTTGACAGTGGATGACGTCGTCAATATAGGTGTACAAGTTAACGGAAAATCTCGCGGTGCGATCGAGATCGGTAAAGAGGCTCCAGAGGCAGATGCAGTTGCAGAAGCCATGAAGCTCGAGTCGGTCAAAAATGCGGTTGCTGGAAAGCCTGTCGATAAGGTGATCTACAAAGCGGGACGAATTTTGAACCTGATCGTGAAGTAGAAGGAGCTCTTGGTGGAGACATCGCCCAACGGAACTGTTCGCACAAACGGTAGTCAAATGACCAATGGGAAAGCGTCGACGCCAATGAACAACTGGGGAATCGAAAACAGCAAAGAGCTGTACAAAATCGACAGCTGGGGTTCGAACTTCTTCAACGTGAACGAAAAGGGTAACGTCACCGTTACTCCAGAAGGCCCGAACGGCCCGTGCGTCGATCTTCTTGAGCTTACGCAAGATTTGCAAGAACGCGGTATCCGCGTTCCGATGTTGATTCGCTTTCCAGATATCACGAAGGCCCGTATCGACCTCATCTCGAAGTGCTTCTCGAAAGCCATCGAAGATAACCAGTACAAAGGCAGCTATCGCGGCGTTTACCCGATCAAGGTGAACCAACAGCGCCATCTCGTCGAAGAACTCGTGAAATTCGGCGCTGGCTCGCGCCTCGGTCTCGAATGCGGATCGAAACCAGAGCTTCTCGTCGTTCTCGCGATGATGACGACGCCAAATGCTCTGATCATCTGTAACGGCTTTAAAGACGTTGAGTACATCGAAACTGCGATCCTCTCGCAGAAACTCGGTCGCAACACGATCATCGTCGTCGACCGCGCATCGGAACTTCCGATGATCATCGATGCAGCGAAGAAGTTTAATACGGCACCGAAGATCGGTTTGCGTTCGAAGCTTCACTCGAAAGGTTCGGGCAAATGGATCGAATCATCGGGTGATCGCTCGAAGTTCGGCCTCACAGCACTCGAAATCGTTGAAGCTGTTGAGCTCTTGAAAAAAGAAAACATGCTCGAGTCGCTCGAACTCCTTCACTACCATATCGGCTCGCAGATCTCGTCGATCTCGTCGGTAAAAGGTTCTTTGAAAGAGGGCACGCGCTTCTACACTGAGCTGTACCAAATGGGCGCGCGTCCGAAGTACATCGACGTCGGCGGCGGTCTCGGCGTTGACTACGACGGAACTGGCGTTACCGATTCTTCAATCAACTACTCTGAACAAGAATACGCCAACGACGTCGTCTCGATCATTCAAGCGACTTGCGATGAAAAGAACGTTCCACACCCGGATATCGTGACTGAAGCTGGCCGCGCACTCGTCGCGCATCACTCGGCGTTGATCTTCAACGTTTTGGGTATCAACGAAGTTCAGAAAAAAGCGCCAGCGCACGTGGTTTCGAAAGAAGACCACCGCGTCGTTCAAGATCTTGCTTACATTCAAGATCAGCTGA
>DATLHP010000159.1:0-4911 GCA_035539835.1 Bdellovibrionales bacterium | reverse complement strand
GGAGAGCTTCTTCTGACGCATCTTTTCGAAGGTGTCGAGATGCAGCCAGATTATATGAACGAAACACTCAAGAACCTTCAGGCTCTTTGGGCTCGTCCGGTGAATCTCGCGACGGTGATCGATGGAGCGCCGAAGCTCATTCGCTTTGACGGAGCGGAGTTAAAAGAGTTCGCTATCGGACAACCAGAGCAGCAGCAATCTGAGGGCTAGCGCCAAGTCGCCATAAACGAGAAAATTGTAATATTTGGCGTCTCATTCTGAGATGAAATGCGGGATCTCTCTTAGGTCAGGTACCATATAGTCCGAATAATATTCGATGGTTCGCGGACGTTTACTCATCATTGTCATGGTCTTCATCTTTGGATGTATTCACGTTCATGCAGGCGAGCCGGCACCTCAAATCGCGTCGAAGCTGACCTTGGATTCACTAAAAGACGCGAACGATTGGAATATCACGCATCCGTCGGAAGACCGTCTGCTTCTTGTTCACAAAAAAAGCAAACAAGCTATTTTGATCGTCGAATATCCATCGCGCCTTTCTATCGACGACGCTGAAGTTTATTTTCGAACGAAGTTTGTTCGTGAGGTTCAATTCGAGCGCTCACTCTCGCTTGGTCTCGAAGATGGCCTTCTGAAAAACTCTGCCGCTCAAACCGATGTTTACGATGGCGTAAGGTACGGCGAGTATTCATTCGAAGTCGATGTCCCCAATGGAATTGCCGCATTCAACGAACGGCTTTGGGCTGCTCGTGGACGAGTTTGGCAAGTCGCTATGGCAAACTACGGCGCCTATACGACGTCGCCGGAGTCGCAAAAGTTGCAAATCGATGCTGTTATGAACTCAATCATGGCGGCGACTGCTGAAAAACCATCGGCAGGGTGGCTCGGCTTCGTTTTGCCAAAGGCTTTTGCTGCCGAGACCGCAGGTGGGCGTAGTGCGCGTCCAGCACCGCGTTCGGCGCCTGCACCGGCTGCAAAGCCTGCCCGACTTTCTTGCGAGTCGCCTCGGTTGAAGTTTTCGAAAGAAACTCTGTCCGCTTGTGCAAAGGGTGCCGGCGGCGCGTTTCCGAAAATGATGGATGCAACGAAGCTCGCGTTCGTCAATGGGCTTAAAGATCTCGAAAGACGAGCCGGAAAATACCAAAAGTATTGCCTTGATCCATCGAGAGTTCCAAAAGGGGCAAAACCGCAAACTTCATTCGCCCAATTCCTGACTCGCTTGGGAGAAGGAGCTGCGCAAAGTCAATATGCCGACTGTATGACGAGCGCCGGGAATTCAGCGATGATTGAAGCCGGTGCCGACATGGTGAAGAAGACGGCTATGAGTATCGGTGGACTCATTCAATGGGTTTCAACGACGAAAGATCCTTTTGATGTCATCGGAGTTATTCTTGCGAACAAGATCGACGGCTTTCTATGTAAGAGTTCCGTCGAGCAGTCGCACATTGCTTGCCAATTCATAACTCAGGCGGCGATTGCGTATGCCGCCACTGTCGCAACTGCCGGAGTCGGTGGCGCAGCAGCGGGTGCGGTGACTGCCGCAAAAGGTATCTCGATGGCAGAGCGAGGTTTGGTTGCGCTCAATGCCGGACTGAAAGCCGCAAAAGCCGCGGCGGTATCTCCTCGCCATTTAGTTACTGCGCCGGTCACGACGACTCGAAAAATCGCAACGCGAGTTGTGATGGCAGGAATGGGCGAGGGCGCCGGCTACGCAAAGTGGTTCAAAAAATTCGGCTTCAACCCAGGTATGGCGAAGAAGATGCTGAAAGACGACAATGCTCGGCTCGAGGCCGCAGCACATCTGGTTAACGGTGGGCGCGCTCTAACAGATGCGCAAAAGAAAGCGATTTTGAAAGCCCATAGCCTTTGTCCGGAACAGGGCTACGGAACTTATTCGAAGTCGTGTATCACGGCAAAGTATCGCGCGTGTCTCGAACAATTTCAGGGCGGAAGCTGCCAACGGCTCATGGATGCCGGGATCACTGGACAACAAGTCGATTCGTCTCAGCTCGTTGTCGACGCCGCAGCTGCCGTTCAGCCATTGCAACCTACAGCGCAATCCGCACAAGCAGCGCAAGCTGCTCATACGGCGAAGCGTATGCCCATACCTTATTTTGTCGAAGAGCGACGGCCGGTTTTGGTTCTTCGCAGTGATGGAAAATATCGAGAAGTTCTTGTGGACGAGTACGCTCGTTCTGCTGACGGAAACGTAGCACTGACGTTTACAGAAAATGGACAGCGGGCGAGTAAGGTCGTTCCGGTTTTAGATTTAAAGAAGGCATACGAATATGGCGATCGCGTCGATGTCGCCAATGCGGAAGGAATCGTTCGTGAGGCGAGAATCGTCGCTCGTGATGGTCGAAATGTTACGGTTCAATGGCCTGACGGAAAAACCCTAACAACGGACATTGAACATATTCAGCCAGCAGTAATGCGACCGTTCACAACCGAGCTTGCGCCTGTGAGCGCCGTTCCCCGAAAGCCTGTTTCCGGTGTTTCGAGCACAACTGAAACGGCACCCGCTGCCAATGCGTCGTTGCCTCGCGAACTCCGCAATGTCAGCTCGAGCAATGTTCGAAGTCTCGACGAGGGAATTGAAACGGTGCGTGCTCGTATGCGTGCAAAACCGAGAAACTTTGAGCAAGAGGCAGAGTCTTTCCAGCGCTTCAATCAATCGCTGATGCGAATTCCAAGTTCTCAGCAACGAATGACTTTGAGAATGGTGCGCTCGGATTTACTCGATACAGAGAAATGGACCGATTACTCGGCAAAACTGATGCGTGAAGCGGCTGATCAGATGCGTGCTAGCGGAAATCCGAATCTCATCAAGGCTGCGAATGAAGGAAAATTAACCCGAAATGCGGTTTTACAGGTGCTTGTCAGAAGAGCGAAAGACCGCGGCGATAGTCAGTTCTCGACGCTGACCAATCTCGAAAGTCCAGAATCATTCGCCGCAGCTGTTCGTCGCGGCCCCTTCTTCGACAAGGGAGGAGAGCATCTGACTACGGCAACAGCGCGCGATGTTCAGCACGGGATGGATTCGCATCTAATTCAAAGAGACTTCGTTTCGGGAACCGTTGCGAAAGAATGGCCGGGTGGCGAGAAAAGTTTCTATGAGTTCTTAGGGTCTGACGGCAACAACCAGTATTGGAGCCAGCTTTTTGACCAGGGCGGAGAAGTCAAAAACGCCACTTCGCCCGGGTTCTTTAAAGACTTCTTCGGACCGGAAGTTCCGATCCGTTAGTTGTCGTCTTCTTCGTCCTCATCTTCGTAATCGTCGTCGTCATCATCTTCTTCTTCGTCATCATCGGCATCGCCGACGCTGTTGAGATCGGATGGATCGTTAGGTTCGACTTTGAAGAGCCAACCGTCGCCGTATGGGTCTTCGTTCAAAAGCTCAGGATTTTCGACAACAGCTGCGTTGATCTCGACCACGCGTCCTTCGACGGGTGAATAGAGATTCATGGGTCCTTCATCGGTTTCGATTTCGCCGCAGATTTCGTCGGGACTGACTTCTTCGTTTTCCGCAGGAAGATTGATTGCAGTGATTTCAGTGAGCTCGCTTAAGCCCTCTTCGCTAATTCCGACGGTAACAGTTCCGTCTTCGACTTGAATCCACTCGTATCCCATGAAGGGGACAAAATCTTCGTTAGCCACCTGAAAACTCCTGCGTATGCGCCGTGTCGTACTCGCGCAATTTCAGTTTTAGCCTAGCTGCGCCCGAATTGTTTTTCAAGGCAAAGCCGATCTCTCGTTGAATGTTGCGACGACACATTTAAAGATAAACAAAAATTTTGGAGGGTAAATGAAGGCAATCTTCACGATCGTCTTGGGAGTTCTTGTTTCGGCTTCGGCAAATGCGGCATTGACTGGCAACTGGGTTGGAAGCGGCGAGTATCGCGATGGTTCTGGCTACAAAGAACCTTGTAAGAAAATGACTCTGACGATGAAGCACACGGCGACATCGATCACAGCGAACTATCGTTTTCAGTGCGATAGCTTCACGATTTATACGCCAGAACCATTGGTTGGAGTGATCAAGAGCGGGAAGATCATGGTCGGCAAACAACAGATCGGCACGATCACCGGCAATGCTATGAACGTAAAAGTGAAGTCGAATACCGGTGAAACGGTCACGTATACGGCAAAGATCGCAGCGAATGGAAAATTGAGCTTCCTTCAAGGTTACGTCGGAAAAGATGCTTCATTCAAAATCGCTGGCGTGTTCTCGAAGAAGAAATAAGTTTTCGACAACCGTCCCGAACAATTTGCGGTGGGCAAACGCTTTAAACAAGAAAGCCGGCTTTTGGCCGGCTTTCTCTACGTCAGTAACATCTTGATCACTGTCTAACGGCTGCGTACATACAAGACGATGTCTCATACCCGCCATCGAGATTTTTCCATCTATGCGTTGCCGTGATTTTGAAGAGACCCTGCTCTTTCATTTCTATTTTGAAGGTGTCGCTCGACCATTGCATTTGATCGACGTTCCAGCGATCGCCGAGCTCGGCAAATCGCGAAGCTGATTTTTCGTTTCCGGAAACATGGACCGCCGACCCGGCTAGAATCATATCGGCGCCATCATAGAGACCGCCGCGGTCGATGCGACCGTTGTCCCACAGTTCGATAAGTCTGAGGCCGTCGCCACTTCGTTTGACTTCAAATCCGACGACTTCGAACGAAAGTTTCGAGCACTTAGTGGACTTGACGACGTAGTGACCTTCAAATCGGTTCCAAGGATTCTCTTTGGAGCGAGGGCTCAATGGAGGCGGTCGTGAACCAAAACTCAAGCTGTGCGCGGCTTGCTCCGCATTCCCGTAGTAGCGCGCTAGACTTTGAATCATTGTTTGGGCTTCAGCATCGCTTTGAGGAAGATGAACAAGGTTATTTGCAAAGGCCGTTGTCTTTGCA
>DATLHP010000158.1:0-9317 GCA_035539835.1 Bdellovibrionales bacterium | reverse complement strand
CCTCTACAGAGTCAGCAAGCTTCTCTCTTCTTCTGATGACCTCGAGAAATTATTCCCGCAAATTCTCTCTCTCTGTGTAGGTTCGTTCCCATTTGGAACGGGTGTCCTAGTAGAAAAGAGAGGATTGAAAACCTCTTCGGTGATTTGGCATGCGGATGGAGTCAGTGCCGCCCAAATCAGTGCCGCTGCGGCAAATGCGAAAAGATCGTTCGCCTTTCTAACAGGAGCTCCGGAAACAGATGCGATTCATGCACAACCGAATTCACCGAGCCAAGGAAATTACCTCACCTTGCCACTGATCGTCGACAATCTTCCGGCATTTGGCGTGCTCCAATTGGATGGCTCGATTCCACTCAGTGAAAATGATTTAGAATTTGTCGATGCCTTAGCAAACCTCATCGCAGTCACGGTTGACCGCAATTACAAGACAGACCTTGAGCGCGAAGTCCAAGACGCAGAGGCGAAAGAAAGCTCTGACAAACTCAAACGCTCACGCGCGTACGTTTCGAACCTCGAAGACGAACGGGCGCTTCGAGAAACATTTGTTTCATTATTAACCCACGACCTTCGAGCCCCCCTTTCCGCTGCGAAAATAAGCGCTCAACTCATTCAGCGTCAGAAAGGCCTGTCTGAGGCGATCCAGTCTCTCGCAGCACGTATCTCGTCAAATATTACGAGAGCCGATCACATGATCACTGATCTATTGGATGCAAACAGAGTGAGAAGTGGCGAGAAGCTGCCGCTTGATATTGAGGAATTCGATTTATCCGAGCTGGTAAAAGAGACTCTACAAGAGCTTACTGTTATTCATGGCGAACGCTTTGTGTTCCAAAATGAAGATCGAGTCGTTGGTCAGTGGGACCGTAAATATCTGCGACGAATTATCGAGAACCTAGCCAGCAATGCTGTTAAGTACGGAACCCCTGATACGCCGATTACAATCAGCCTCATGCGAACCAAAGATAAAGCGGTTTTGGATGTTCACAACAGTGGTGAATCCATCGCACCAGCCGATCAGATAACCTTGTTCCAACAATTTCGTCGTACGCGAAAAGCGGTCAGTGGTCGTCAAAAAGGCTGGGGAATCGGTTTGACCTTGGTTCGCGGAGTCGTGGAAGCCCACGGCGGAACCCTTTCAGTTGAGAGCACGCCCGAGACAGGTACTGTCTTTGGCGTTTATCTTCCTCTCGATGCAAGACCCTTCAGCCAAGGTAAGGCTCGTTAATGGAACCCAAGTCTGTTCTCCTCATCGATGACTCGAACGACATGCTGGCGCTGGAGAAAATGATATTGGAAGGCGCCGGCTTCAATGTATTCACAGCCTCGAGCGGTACCAGCGGATTCGAAGTACTTTCAAAAATCGCTCACCCGGATCTGATCCTTCTCGATCAACAGTTGAACGACATGACTGGCTTTGACTTCATGAATCTCCTCGAAAAAAGAAATCCCGAGATCATCGCTAACGTTCCGATCGTCATTCTCACCGGCGCCGAGCAGCCTGAGCCCAGTCAGGCCGTCGGCTACATTCAGAAGTTTCCTGACATCGATATTTTCTTAGAAACGGTTCACCATTTTATGGGAAAACATTGATCCTAACCGGAGGTAACGTCGATTTTGAATATCGTCATCGCGGGAGCGAGTGGATACATTGGACGCGCACTGATACCGATACTCCGGAGCAGGTATCCTGAGGCTCGTATTACCGCTCTTTCAAGATCGCCACGCACGAGCGGTGATCCCCAGATTGACTGGCGCGTTTGCGACCTCTTTTCTCTTTTGGAGATCGAGAACAGTCTTCCCGATCGCATCGACGTCGCTTACTACCTGGTACACTCAATGCTTCCGACTGCGCATCTCGATCAAGGATCATTTGCCGACTACGATTTGATTTTGGCTGACAACTTCGCCCGAGCGCTCAAACTCAAGAATGGAAAACGCCTTATCTATTTGAGCGGTCTGATCTCAGACGTCGACCATCTTTCGCCGCATCTTCGGAGTCGGCGCGAGGTCGAACAGATTTTCAAAGCACATAAACTCGACACCACCACCTTTCGCGCCGGCCTTGTCGTGGGCCCACATGGCTCTTCGTTCGAGATCCTCGTTCGGCTGGTCAAGCGATTGCCCGTCATGCTTTGCCCCACATGGACACAAACACTGACAACTCCAATCGATCTCCTCTCGGTGGTATCGATTCTCGCTCGATCCGCAACGGCTCCTAGCGACATCGGTCGCACCTATGATCTCGCCGGAAGCCAGCCACTCACTTACATGGACATGATGATGGAAACCGCTCGCTGGCTGGGCCTCAAACGCAGACTGTTTCAAGCTCCATTCTTTACACCCTGGCTGTCGCGCCTATGGGTATCACTCATCACTGGTCAATCAAAGGCCCTGCTCTACCCGCTCATTGAGTCGCTTCGCTTCGACATGGTTCCGCGTGTTGGCCATTTATACGATCCTCCGCCAACCAAATCCTATGGTGACATCTTGAGAGAGATGCCGAAGATTCCGCAGGAGAACTCTCACTCGACAGCCTATACGCCTAAAAAATTACGTGTGCGATCTGTCCAGCGTCTTCCACTCCCCAAAGGCATGAGCGCAAAAGATGTAAGAGAGGAATACGTGCGATGGTTGCCGGGGTTTTTCAGGCCATTCATTCGCGTGTGGTGCGAAGGCGACCATGTCGCTTTCTCGCTGATTTCAAAACGATTCACGCTCTTGTCGCTTCATTTCAGCGCTGAGCGCAGCACGTTGGATCGACAGCTTTTGTACATCGAAGGTGGATTACTAGCGGGAAAAGAGTCGCGAGGCCGATTCGAGTTCCGAGAAGTGCTCAATGGCCGCTTCATCCTCGCCGCGATCCATGAATACAATCCCGCCCTGCCTTGGTACATCTATCAATGGACTCAAGCAAAAGCCCATCTCTTCGTCATGAAAGCTTTCGGCCGCCATCTCACGAGCCGAGACGCGATTTGATCCACTCGGTCGTGCGGCCTTTCGCCTCTCCCTCCTCTCAATTATGATTTTTCTACGAAACGACTTTTGGACGCGAACATGGCATGACACTCGTTTATGAGTGAACTGACTCGGCGGCTCTTCGATTTAGAATTGTGGATCATCGAACTCATTCTGCTTGTAGCCTTCTATGCCGCCAGCGAAGTCGGTTTTGCTTATGGACGACGCATCTCGAGCCTCCAAAGCCCGGCGGCCAAGAAACCAGAATCCATTGAGAACTCGCTGCAGACCCTTGTGGCACTTCTGATGGCATTCACGCTTTCGATGGCTGCACTTCGATTCGAAACCCGCATTCGAAATATGGCGAGCGAGGCCACTGCGATCGGCGCAACGTTCCGTCGTACAAGTCTGCTCGAACCGGCGGATCGAGACAGAATGCGTAAATGGCTCGAGCAATACGTCGACAACCGTATCGAATTCTACAGTGAAGGAGCGACCCAAGAGAGACTCGAAGCACTTCATCTAGAGTCTTACGACCTGCAAAACAAAATGTGGGAGTATGTAGCGGCGATTGCACGCAAGAAACCGGACACGGTTCGCAACGGTCCAATCTTTCTTTCTCTCAATGAGATCGTGACTCTTCAAGAGAAGCCGACGTCGCAATTCGAAAACCACGTTCCGGATCTCATTTTGAATTTGCTCTTCATCGGCGCCATCTTTTTGATGAGCCTATTGGGTTACTCGGGTGGGCGCGGTCGCTCTCGCAAGCTGGGAATGTCCCTTTTCGTGATCTTTCTGACTTTGACTTTCTCTGTGATTCTCGAGCTCGATCGCCCTCGACGCGGCATTCTCGTCGTAAAAAACAGCGCTCTCAACAGAGTGAAAGTAAACCTCCATCGTCCACTACCGGAGTTTCCAGAAAAGAAGTGACTCGAAGTGACAGTGAAATGAAGTCGCAATTCGAATCGCTCGAACGATGAAATCCGCTTAATGAAGTACCCGTGCAACCACCCTAATGTTGAGACAGGTGGTGCATATGACTTTAGATGGCGTAACTAGCGATTCGTCTGCCGACCAAACAATCAGTCCCGAACTCGTGTTGGGAAAACTCGCTGACATTTTGATTGGTAAGGTTGCGCTGGAAGTGAATCGAAAACTCAATGCCGGCGAAGACGTCGAAGCGGTTCTCAACTTTGTCTACGATTCGTTGGGGCTAATTATTCCGTATGACCGCATCGGTGTTTGCTTAGAGGAAGGCGGGCAACTCATTCTGACTTGGATGAGTCGAAAGTATGTCGGGAAGCACTTACGAGTAGGCTATTCAATTCCGATCAAAAACACGGGACTCAAAAAAATGTTTGAAACCGGAATGCCGCGAATTATCAATGATCTTCCTGCCTACGCGCAAGACCATCAAGACTCTGAGTCGTTGAGATTGTCCGTCGAAGAGGGCATTCGATCGAGTCTTTCCTGCCCGCTTATCACTGAAGGTCGGTTGATCGGCATGGTGATCTTTGCAAGTTGCAAACTCAATACATACAACGCTGCCCACATCGAAACATTTCTCGAAATCTCAGAACAGGTCTCAGCCATCGTAGCCATTGGGCGCCTTCGAGAACTGCATCGTGGAAATGGAAAATCGTCCACAATCAGCATGATCCTTCATGACCTTCGCGCACCATTGGGCATCATCCAGGGAAATCTTGAATTGCTCTTGGAGGAGGATTGGTTTCAAGGTTTGGATTGCGATGACAAGCGAGTGTTCTCAACCCTTCTGCGAAATACGCTTTACATGGAAGACCTCATCAAGCAACTGGCTGACGTCGAACAAATTCGTCAACACAAGTTCTCGATTGATATGGAAGAAGTCACTCTTGCCGACTTCATTCGCGAGATGGCTGAAAACGGTCAGGCACTTGCCAAGAAGAAGGAAATCAAATTCGCATTGCAAATCGAATCGGCGCTTCCAGAAAAGGCGGCGTTCGACCCGCTCAGGATGCATCAGGTCTTAGAAAATCTGTTCTCCAATGCTGTGAAGTTCTCGGATCGTCATTCGACCATAACGTTCTCTGTTCGATCCGAGGGCAATCGTTTGTTGTTCTCAGTCGCGGACCAAGGAATCGGAATTCCTGAGAGCGAACTACCAAAGCTGTTTCGTGAGTTTGGCAAAACCTGCGTCGTTCCGACCGAAGGAGAGGCCAGCACCGGACTTGGTCTTTCGATCGCCAAACGAATCGTGGATCTCCACTGCGGTCAGATGAGCGTCTCAAGCAAAGTCGCACAAGGTTCGACATTCTCTTTTTGGATTCCAACGAGCCGCGAAGCGGTTACCCATTGAGTGATCGATCAGTTTCGGTTCGGTGTTTCAGTTCTGAAGGTCGAATGACTTCAGCTTAGATTTCGGCGCGAGGAATGCGCACCACGAAACGGGTCACGGTCGCTTTGTAATCGTGGATGATATGCCCACCGTGCGCAGCCATAATCCCTTGTGAAATACTCAAGCCAAGGCCTGTCCCTTTTCCGATCGGCTTCGTCGTAAAAAACGGATCGAAGATTCGGTTTCGAACCAAGGGATGAATTCCGGCGCCACTGTCGGTGATTGAAACATCGATCCATTTCAGCTCTGCCATCGCATCAATCTGAATCCAACGCACCGACTGCTCGACAACAGCATCATGAGCATTACTCAGAATATTCAAGATAACTTCTGAGAGCTGAGTTTCCCGCCCTCGAACCATCCAGTCTTTCGGAATCTCACCGACCTTCAGCTCAACCTGATGCGACTCCATCCGCGCTCGGCAGTAATCCAAAGACAGATTCACGATCGAATGAAGCGGCACCTCAAGCAGCGGCTCACTCGAAGCATCACGCGAAAGCGCGAGCAAACCCTTTACGATCGAAGCGATTCGCATCGCCACTTTTTGAATTTGCGACGAAAGATCATTGATTTGCTCTGGAGAGACCGAGCCCGACCGCGCTAGATCTTTGAGATGATCCGCATGGCTCACGATTCTCTGAAGCGGATTGTTCACCTCGTGTGCGATGCCAGACGCCATACGCCCCATCGCAACCATCTTTGCGGCGGAAATCAATTGCTCCTGCGCTTGCCGTCTTCCACGAACGTAGTAAATGAAATGGCTGATCATCAGTGTCCAAATGATGGCAATCGACACGGTTCGTATCAGAAGCAAATGCGGAAAACTAATTTCGGCGCGACTGAATCCCAAGATAGGCTGATATTGAGTTGCCTCGAGAGTCGCAAAACAAATGAGTGGAGAAGTCAGAGCGACAATCAGCAAAACTCTTTCAGATGAAGAGAAGAAAACGACCGAGAATGCGCTCGCAAATAGAAAGATGAATTGGAAGTACGATTCAGGACCAAGAATGGTCATCAGAATATAGCCGGCAAAGTATGAAACCGACACCACCATGAGACGCGCCGTGATCGTCCAACCGGCCTTCATCAGCAAAAGACCACCGCCAAAAACGAGGGGCGCTGTAGAATTCAAAAGCGCCGCTTGGATTGCTCCGGTCCAATAACAAACGAGTGTTTCGACGATACTCGCGACGAACATGAAGAGAAGCAGAACGTTCGTCAGGCGAATGTGGTTGGCCTGCTCAGCGGTGTTCTCTGGCGCGATCCCCCACTCAGCGACGTTTCGAATGATCTTTAACATTTGAGCCTAATCAGCGACCCGAACCAACAAAGGCATCCCACTGCTCGAGAGTCAGGAAGCCAAAGTATCCCCTGAGCTGCCAGCGCCCCATGCCCGCATCAGCCGTAAACCAACGACATGTTAAATGGTCCGCGCCATGACGAATGAAATCACGGCACTGAAACATGTGCTGAACACCAAAGCGATCGGCCGACATGAATTGCACTGTTCCTTCATCAAGAGAAACAAGACTTCCAGGAAGCGACGCCATCGGAGTGTTTTGCCAGTTTTCAAAAGTCGCCTGATTGCCGCGAACCGAGAAGACGCCGAGCACAGAGGTGAATCCATTCGGAAGATGATTCATCACTCCACGATTCGGACGACGAGGGTTTTGCGGATCGAGATCCATAAAGAAGCGCGAACCAGCATTGCCGCCCGGCACTGCGTAGCTCACCGCAAACCATTCACCTTGCAAAGTTCGCCAATCAAGGCGAACCAACGGAAACTCGGTGCGTCCCTCGAAGCCAGCTTCGTGGCAACCGAACGAGTGCGGGTCTCTTTGTTGATCGCAGTTAGAAATTTGTGCTTGTGCATGAAGAGAAAAAGCCGAAACGAGCAATAGAACAAAGCGAAGCACTTGGATCCCCCCCGAGAATTTGATCCGGTATTCCTGGCACTTCTTTAAGCTAGAGAAAAGCACTTTATGCATTAGCCCCAAGAATTCACGGGTTTACCCACCCATTGACAATCCTTAATTAGTAACTATAATTGTTACTGTTATGCCGAATAGTCGTTTTGCAATGGCAACTCACATCATGATGGCGATCGCGCTCAAGAAAGAAGAAGAGCTGGTGAGCTCCTCTTATCTTGCCGAAAGCCTCAATACGAATCCGGTCGTTGTACGCCGGATTCTCAGTGAACTGCAGAAAGCCGGTCTGCTTGAGACACATGCGGGCCGCGGTGGCGGCGCCCGCCTTGGCAAACAACCTCGTGCGATTAGCCTTCACGACGTCTATGCAGCTGTCGATGAAGGCGATCTCTTCGCTTACAACCCAAACGATCCCAATAAGACATGCAGCTTGAGCTGCGAAATGAAATCGGTTTTAGAGCCCATCTTTTGCTCGGCCGCAAAAGCACTCGCGAGCGATTTGAAAAGCGTGAAGCTTTCAGATCTCGTCGAGCGTGTCGATAAAAAGTGTTCGATGAAGTAGTTCGTTTTTTTTGACCTAAACTGTAACAACAATGGTGACCGTTAAAGGCACTAGAAATAGGGAGAATAGAAAGTGAAAACAACAGTAACAACCGGATCTCGATTGCTCTTAGGGCTGATCTTTTTCGTCTTCGGACTAAATGGATTTCTGCAGTTCTTGCCAGCGCCAGCGCTTCCCGAATCAGCTATGGGATTCATAGGCGGGCTCGCTAGCTCGGGTTACTTCTTTCCGGTTCTCAAAGGAACAGAAGTTGTTGCGGGACTCTTACTTCTGACAGGCGTCGCCGCTCCGCTCGCACTTGTCGTGCTGGCGCCGATCACTCTCCAAATCTTTTTGTTTCATTCGATCCTCACGCCGGGACTCCAGAACTCCGTGCTTCCACTCGTAATGATCGCACTTCATATCGCTTCAGCGACGGCCTTCTGGTCTCTCTATCGCCCGCTCTTCAAAGTACGCAGTACGGCTGACGAACAAGAGGCTGCGCGCGAGCGACTCGAAAGCATTGGTCGAATTGCCTAAATCCGGCCTACGAAGTCTGCGGCGGCGAACTAGGTTCGCCCGCCCGCCTCGGTAGCGAACAGCTTCTCCAGCGAGACGTTAAAGCAAGCACTGAGCAACAAAATCACGACACTGAAATGAAGCCATAGAAATACGAGCGGAAGAATGCCGAGAATGGCATAGAACTTATCGGGCTTTGCAAAAAGCACGATGTAACTCGTAAACGCCCACTTGGTTCCGTACCATGCAAGCCCTCCGACCAGACTCCCTGGCAGTGCGCTCGCAAGACTGCGCCGTTGTGCCGGCAGAATCATGTTGAATCCCAAAAAGAAGAGCCATGTACTTGTGATCTCAACGAGAGCCGATTCAAGTTTATTGCCCGAAACATAGACTCCGATCGAAACGACAGCGATCAAAAAAGTAAAAACGAACGCGGCTTTTCGCATCAGTCTGAGAGGAGACTTTGGCGAATCAAAGCCCCAGATTTTGTTTTGAGTTTTTTCGAGAAAGAAAATGATCTTCACTAAAAGCCAAAGTGTTAAACCCAAGCTCGCTATGCTCACGACGGTAGCGTGTTCAGCCAATGCTCGTATGTGTGTCTGAACGTCCTGAATCGCGTCCGGCAAAAGCCAGTGAGTAAGGTCGAGAAAAATCTGTTCAGCTTCTCCGCGCAACACAGGAAGTAAAAGAACGACCGCGGCAAAAGTAGTAAGCAACGGTACCAGAGAGAAAAAAACGAAATATGAAACTCCCGCCGCCCGCAAAGGAATCTCGTTCTTCCAATAGACTAAAGCAAAAATCCGAAAGAATTCGACGATCCGACGTTTCACAAAAACATCTTCGCTGACGCTCTCAAGGCAAGACTTGTTTTTTAGAAGACGTTTGCGACTTTCTGGCACCTATCTTGTTATTCACAATGGCAGACATCGATCGCGGCCGATTGGCCGCGCAATGAATGTCGAAAGATTGGACACATGCTCGCGTATCTGCGCTTGAT
>DATLHP010000157.1:0-12654 GCA_035539835.1 Bdellovibrionales bacterium | reverse complement strand
CTTCTCGTCAGGGCGATATCTCGACTGAACCCTGAGAGATTCCAAGCCATGAATTTCAAAAGCGCTGCCGCATTCTCGACTTTCCATTGCTCAGGTTTGTGCCCGAGAAGTTTGTATTCGAAGGGCAGAGTTTTTTCGGTCAGTGTGGCGATATAGGCATTCACGCCATTGGTGTACGCAGTCAAAGGCGGACCCGTGACAGCGTCCTCCATCATCAGCGCAGCACTCTGATTTGCAGCCTGCGCAATTCCCATTTTTCTGAAGAAACGATCAAACTCGAGAGTTTTTTCGCCGAAAACTTCAGACAGTCTGCCCGATCCGGTTCTCAGCAAAAACTCCATCTGCCAAAGACGCTGACTTGCGAGCAGGTAACCTTGCGCAAAATAAAGATCGTGATCGTTTTCTGCGAAAATGTGCGTGATCTGGTCGTGATCGACTTTGATGACGACCTTCGCTTTGAGACCATCGATTTTGAGATCATGTTTTTTCGTGTGCGTCTCAAAGAGCGGAGTCGGCCGCCACCACAAGCCACGGTATGGGCTTAAGACTTCGCCAAGTGGCGGAACCAAACCAAATCGAGTGTCGAGCAGAACCACGAATGCGGCCAGAATAGCCAAACAAATGGTTGATAAGACCAGTCGGCGCACGCGTTGTCGGTCATGAAGAAAATCCCGCGCTGATGTCACAGAGGATGTTGTTACATCCGCTAGGAGAGGGGTCAAAAAGAAAAAGCGGACCCTTCCGGGTCCGCTTTTTATCAGCTAGCGAGTGAGGTTTTTCGCAAGGAAAACCTCAGCAGCGTCGGAGACGCTGCGACATTGATTAGAGTTTCGCTGCGAGTTCGAGGATGATCGAAGTCTCGTCAGGACGGTAGAGCTGTACCGGACGGTCTGCGTTGAAATTTGGTTCGCTTTCAAGTGTCCCTGCAACAGTGAGTTGCTTCAGAGCTTGCCAGCTCAGAGTCGTGTACCAGTCGCCAACGCGTGCAGACTCGCCCGCACGGAACGAAGTCATCTGGTAACCGATACCTTGAGTCACTGTGAGGCTCTCAGAGATCGAGTAAGCAGCTTCAGCGTAAGGCACGATGTACGATTCTTTGTTCGGCTTGCGTACGCCTTTAGCATCTGGCTCTTTGAAGTCTTGGTTTTGCGAGTACCACTGAGAAAGAAGGTTTCCGCTCACTTCGAACTTGCCCAATTTTTGAACGAGGAAGAGGTAGTTACGAAGGCTTCCGTTTTCTTTTGTTTCGAAACGAGCAGCTTCGCTTGTTGGAAGGTATGCGCGGAACTCAGTGCTGAGTCCGAGGTTGTCATTTGGCTTCACGAAATCATTAGCCATCCAGCGCAAAGCTGTCGACGCCATCTTGAAGTCGTTGCTAGCAGCGTTTTCAGGCATCGCGAGGTTGAAATACTGGCGAATACCGATTTTTTGGCCGCCACCGAGGTCCATTGTTCCACCGACGTAGTTCTCAGTAGCAACAGAAGAATCGCCATCAAGAAGAGCTTGTTGGCTAGTGGCTGTTTTGTTGTAGAGCTCAAGAGCGAACTTCTTAGTCGCCGCTGGCGCAGCGATCTTCGCTGTAGAAACTGCTGCTTTTGGAGCTGCAGCCGCAGTTGAAGAACCGGCAGAAGACGACGAAGTCGCTGCTGGAGCTACTGTAGTGGCCATCGCTGTCGATCCGAGGACAGCACTAAGTAATACGATGATCGATTTTCCCATTCCCTAATCCCCTTATTAGTACCGCTCCCCGGTTCAAGCGGAGGTGCGTTTCGGCTTTTTACGGCCCGTTTGTTGTTCTTAAATCCCGTTCAAAATGAAACCGTTATGTGGTTGAGCAACGGTTGTGCCATTTTTTGGCGCGTTTGTACTCGTCGATGCAAATATCCTCAATTCGCTGCGAGAGCAAATAAAACCGCTTCTGACGGCCGAAATGATCAATTAGCTATCGAAATCTTTCAAGCAAAGAGGGGTCAAAACGCCCACTTCTGAAAACCACCGCGGGGCCAGACCGACTCCATTAGCTCTTGCTCACATTTGTCGCATCAGTCACATTGACCATATGCTTTTAGAGCGAACACCTGCCGTCTACTTTCCCATCGAACGCGGTCTCTATGAAATTGGGCCGGGTTTTAAACCGTTTGGATTCGATTTCGGGAATGGTGACGCCGACGGCAAAGTTTTTCAAATCGATCGCGAGTTCGCTCGGTTTCGCCAGGAAAAAGAGGACGCTCGAGCCGAAAATCTCTCGAAATATTTCGGGGTCGAACGACTGAGCCCCGAAGCCCTCAAGGCGGCCGTCGATTTTATCCTCGATAAAGCGACTTCCGAATACCCCGACTTGTTTGAATTGCGAACTATTGATGAATCAAAAGTTCTGCATTGCCGCCTAACAGGCGAGACTTTGCGCTTTTCTAAAGCGGGCGAACTGATCGATGTGAAACGGCAAAAGTCTTCGGTTCCCTACCGCCATGCTTTTGATGCGTTGGTCAGCCAGTTTCAAGAAGACGCTGCCATTATTTCGGTCGACGACAATGAGAATTGGATGTCGGCAATGCATATCTCGGGACCAAGCCATTGGGATCCTCGCGAAAAGCTGGGTCGCGACTTCATCGCTGTTCATAAGCCGATTCCGGGCTTCGACAAGGTCGCAAGAGCGCATCAGCAAATTGTCGATGCGATGGTCAACAAAGGACCCTTCGTTCGTTTCGTTTGGTCTTTTGTGACCGACACGAGAATCAATCATCATCCTGAGCCAGCCCCTGGAATCGATCCTGCCCTATGGAAAGGACGAAGTTTTCAAGAGCGAGATGACGGGCAAGCCCCATTTCATCTACGCGTTGAGCGACAACTGACGTTTGGAATGCCAGAGGTAAAATCGTCTTTGTTTCTGATTCGTCTATCGTTCATAGATGGAAACGAGTTGAAAGCGAACCCACTTTGGCGCACGCAACTTGTGTCCGCATTGAAATCTATGACTCCAGAGAGCCGCGTCTATAAAGGTGTCGCTGGCTGCTTCGATCAACTGGTCAGTTGGCTGGAGCGCTCATAAGGCGATCAATCATAGCGCGAATCGCTCGGATCTGAGGACCGCGTCGATTTGCATAATCGACCCCGGTCGCCCCAAACCAATCCCAGCATGCCATTGGGTTCTTCGCTGATTTTGCCGCCTGCGGGTAGAGCACGATGATGTCATTGGCTTCTGCCCACTCGTTATAGCCTGCGTGAAGTCCGAACACTTCGCCGACGGCATCGAGGTTCATCTGACAACCGTGAAATGCGACGTGAAGTCGGCATCGACGAACGCGATCCGAACAAGCTTTCGGAATATAGATGAGCCCTTCAGGCATCAGATCGGCGCCTTTGCGATAGGGCTCTTGACTGAAGCGATTCACGGTTGAAGTCAGATTCGTCGTTCTTAGATTCAGTGACTTGTAGAGATGATCGAAAACTTCACCGGCTGCATCGAATGAACAACGTTGAAGCCAAGGCACGCCCTTCTTCTCACAGTCATTCCCGAAATCGATCGTCGGAAATCCATGTGCTGCCGCAATTGACGACTCCGTTTTGATATTCACGCCTGAGGCAATTGAAGCATAAAACTCTTCGAGTTTTCCGAGAGCATCAGGTTTGACGACGTCATCCTTGGGCGAATTGAAAATGTAGACAGAGTCATTGTCGAGATTGTCGAGAGGCGCCAAAGCTCCGCGCCCCGCATCGACGTTGGCTTGTTTGACCAGCTTCTCAACGTCGATCTTCGCTGGATTCATCATGCATTCGATCTGTGCTGTCGCTTGCGATCCTTGTGAGCAGTTCCACGGTCCGCCAGCAATGACTCCAACACCCTGGACGATGTCAGAATGAGCAAGATGCATTTGCACAGCAAAGAAACCACCCGACGACACTCCTGATACTGTGACGTTCGGAGAAACTTGAAGCTCCGGAAGCTCAGCGCTCATCATCGACAATGAAAGGACAACCGCTTTTGCGAGCATGCGCACCCCTATTTCTTGATGACTCTTCTAGCGGAAGCCTTTGCAAATGGAAATTGGATTTCTTGTGAACTTTTATGTTACAACCGCCCTCGATGAACTCTGAACTGATCGCTTCGAAACTGGCTGAAACTGGCTGGGCTCATATTCCTGATTTCATCAGTCGTGAACTCGCATTAGCTATTCTTGATGAAGCGCAGTCTATGAAGGCATCGGGCTTATTTAAGCCTGCTGGTGTCGGCCGTTCGTCGTCAATTCAAGAGAGCCTTCGTCGCGACGAAATTCTTTGGCTCGATGAAAAGAGTTTAACTCCTTCGATCGCTTCTCTGTGGGCACAGCTTGAATCATTTCGTTTCGAAATGAACGAGCGCCTGTTTTTGAGTCTTCGGGAGTTTGAAGCCCATCTCGCCTCTTACGATGCCGGCGCTTACTACGGAAAACACGTCGATCGTTTTCGCGACGACGATCGAAGAACGATTTCGATGGTTCTGTATTTGAATCCCGACTGGCTCGAAGCGGATGGTGGTCTTCTGAAGATGTCGACGGATGTCGGAGAACAAACCTTTCTGCCTGAAGCAGGATCGATGGTCTGTTTTATGAGTGATCGCATCGAACACGAAGTGACTCTTTCGCATCGTCAGCGCTGGAGCATTGCCGCCTGGTTCAAACGTGGATCGCAAACGGGACTACCATGATCGATCATCGTTGGTGCGGAACTCTTTCGTATGAAGCAGGTTTAAAGGCGCAAGCCGACGTCGTTGAAAGACTGGAAGCTGGTCTCTCGAATGGGGAAATTCTCGGGCTTGAACACAGCGCTGTGGTGACTTTAGGCAAGCGCGGAAGAATTGAGGATGATCTCGTTGTCTCCAAAGACGAGCTCAACCGCCTCGATGTGCAGCTCTTCCAATCAGAACGCGGTGGACAAGCCACATTGCACGCGCCGGGACAGCTGGTGATCTATCCGTGTGTTTCATTGCCGACGCTCAAGCAGAGTGTTCGTGAATACGTCGAATACCTTCAGACCACGACTCGCGATCTTCTGATCGAACAAGGCATTGATGCACACTTGGCTGACGATGAGCCTGGGGTTTACACGAGTCGCGGAAAAATCGCTTACTTTGGCGTCAAAGTCTCAAAGGGCATCGCCTCGCATGGGATCGCGATCAATGTGAAAAACGACCTTGGGCTTTTTCGACTGATCCGCTCTTGCGGAAAGGACAGGGAAACTTTCGATTCCCTGCAAAGTCGAGGAGTTACGATGAGCACTCAAATGCTTTTTGAAGCTTGGACTCGGCGATTCTTAAGTCCCTTTGCTTGACGAAGCCGGGCTGCGGGCTTAAAGTGACCCCTCGTTTCTCGTTAGTGATCGTGTGGCGCAGTTGGTAGCGCGTTTCCTTGACATGGAAAAGGTCACAGGTTCAAGTCCTGTCACGATCACCATTTAATTCCCAACTACAATTTGTTCTCCGTCTTTGCATATAACGAAAACCTATGTGCATCGAATTCAGATTATTGTTTTCGAATGACGGCAAGAACAGACTCTTTTGACGAACAATACTTGCTACTGCTTCAAGGCGGCCTCCTCGGTCGATTGATGAGTCGAATCGGCTTGAGCGGTCTATCAACAAAAAAGGGTTTCGAGCGCGCGTTATTTTGGGTCGCCGTTGTGTGGATTCCTCCGGCCTTACTCACTCTGCTGGGCGGATGGGTTTCTCCTGAACGTCTCGCCTTCGGAGTTTTCAGTGATTGGTCGTTTCAAATACGATGCTTGGTCGCACTCCCTATCTTCATTGTGGTCGAAGGCCGCATTCAGGCTGAATTTAGTGCTGTCATTCCAGCATTTGCTTCTCGGAACTTCTTCTCGTTGGTCGATGAACAGAAACTCCAAAAAATCGGCTCTGACCTACGCCGATTTCAAACGTATGCGATCGTTGACGTCGTCACTTTCGGTTTGAGTTTAGCGATCGTGAGCCAACGTCTTTACATTGATCTTCCCGGTCAGTTTCTGAATTGGAAAACAGCCGAATCCCTACCTTACGTAATGGCAAGCCATTGGAATCAATGGGTCAGCTTACCGATTTACTATTACTTTGCGCTGCGATGGATTGTTCGATTCTTTGCCTGGTCCTATTTTCTTTTACGTACGGCACTTCTTCGTCCTAGGCTCACCGAGCTTCATCCGGATCGCACTGGTGGACTTAGTTTCATCCTTCGATATCAGAAGATGTTTGGGATCGTGCTCTTTGGAATATCGGCGGTCGCTTCGGCCAACATCGCCATGGTGGTCAAATACGGCAACCAGCCAATCGATGCGTTCAGAGATCCGATACTACTTTACCTCTTCATCGTTAATGCGGCGATCTCGCTCCCACTGTTGGTATTCACACCGGAGCTAGTGAAGACAAGGCATCGAGGTCTGATTCAATACAGTCGACTCGCAAATATTTATGCCAATCGCTTTGAGCAGAAATGGATGACCTCACCCGAAAATCAAGACCCGCTTGGAACGTCGGATATTCAATCGCTCAATGACTTGCACGGCAGCTATCGAAGCCAGGCACAAATGCGAATCAGCTTAATGGATGTCCGTACGCTCACGGCGATTACTGTCCTTGCAGCACTACCGCTTCTCCCGCTTCTCCTTTTTAAGTTTCCAGTGATGCATTTGATCACGATGATCATGAAGTACTTCTTCAAAATCTGAGCTCATCCACCACGTAGAGACGCGCAATCACTTTTTCAGTTCGCATATCTCTTCTTTAATCAAAACCTGAACGCGACATTCGAGACCCATCGTCCGTCTTTTCAATGAACATCGTTCTCGTTGGGCACCAATGAGCCATGTTTATCTGAACTCTGAAAAATTCCTCGTACAAAGTCGAAGCTTGATCTGGAAGAGTTGCTTCACTCAAGGAGTTGCTGAATGCACAAGAAAAAAAATGAGATCAATCGACTGCTCACTGTTTGGACCATTTCCCTTCTTGCGACGGCCGCCCTTGGGACGACGGCCTCCGCACAAGAGGGTGAAAAATCCTTCGAAGTCTATGGCTTCGCAATGCTCGACTACATTCAAGACTTCAATCGTGTCGATCCCGCGTGGAGAGATACACTTCGCCCATCGAAGATTCCGACGAGTGACGGCCAGTTCGGGCAAGACGGCGAGGCATCGGTCAGCGCTAAGCAATCGCGGCTCGGAGTAAAGTCTACGCTTCCCGTCGACGCACACAATCTCGACACAAAACTCGAATTCGACTTCTTTGGTGTCGGTGTCGACGAAGGACAAACAACGATTCGTTTGCGTCACGCCTACGGCGAATGGGGTCAGTGGCTCGCAGGTCAGACGAATAGCGTCTTCATGGACATCGACGTGTTTCCAAATGTTATCGACTATTGGGGACCAACCGGAATGGTCTTTTATCGGACTCCCCAACTTCGTTGGAGCCCGATGAAGGGCGATCAGAATGTTTCGGTCGCAATCGAAGTTCCAGGACCCGCAATCGATCCCGGAAACATTCGAGTCGTTGATCCTGATTTCGGAGATTCCATTCAAGCCCGCAGTAAACTTCCTGACCTCACAGCGATGTATCGAGTCAACAAAGACTGGGGCCATCTGCAGCTGTCCGGAATTCTTCGTTCCCTCGGGTTCGAGACTTTGGGAAACTCCGGTAACAACCCAAACGATGATGAGATCGGATGGGGTCTCAATTTCGGATCGAACTTCCAAGCCACCGCCAACGACAAACTCATTTTGTCAGCTGTGTACGGCCACGGTATTTCGAACTACATGAATGACGGTGGAACCGATCTCGCTCCAGAGGGAGAAGCAATCGGAGGTCTCTCTGCGAAGGCCGTTCCTCTTCTCGGCCTCACCGCCTATATCGATCACACTTGGAATGAGCAATGGACGAGCTCTGTTGGATACAGTCAGACCTCCGTCGACAACACGAGCTTTCAAGCCGATGACGCTTACAAACGTGGCGAATACGCATCGATCAATGCCCTCTATAAGCCAGCGAAGAATCTGATGAGTGGTATCGAAGTCCTATGGGGAAGTCGAACCGATAAGAACGATGCTTACGGCTCAGACTTCCGAACTCAGGTCTCTATGAAATACGACTTTTCAAGCAAAGACTTTTAAGGAGTACTCCGTGAAAAACAATCAAAGCCCAATGTGGTTCTCAATTAAATTCATGATCGCCGGACTGACGCTGCTTGGAAGTATCGGCGCTGCGAATTCAGCAGAAAAGGCAACAGCAAAACCCAATATCGCAATTCTTGCGACCGGCGGAACAATTGCCGGAGCGCAATCGAGCCAAAAAGAATACGGATACAAATCGGGTTCGTTCAAAGTCGAAGATCTTATTGAAGCCGTTCCGACGATGAAGAATCTCGCGAACCTCTCAGGCGAACAGGTTGCCAACATCGGCAGCCAAGATATGAATGATAAAGTCTGGCTCAAGCTGGCGAATCGCGTAAATGAAGTTCTAAAGAAGTCGGATGTCGATGGAGTGGTTATCACTCACGGAACTGACACACTTGAAGAAACGGCTTACTTCCTCAATCTTGTCGTGAAAAGTGACAAGCCCGTCGTCATGGTTGGATCAATGAGACCAGCGACTGCCGTCAGCGCCGATGGCCCAGGCAATCTCTATGATGCAGTTGCAGTGGCTGCGGATCCGAAAGCCGCAAAACGGGGTGTTCTTGTTGTCATGAATGGCGAAGTCAATCCCGCTCGCAACGTAGAAAAAGTGAATACGACGAACGTTGAAGCCTTCGCCAGTACTGAACGCGGCCCACAGGGTCTCGTCAACACCGGAAAAATCACCTGGTTTGAACCCTCACAAAAGCGTCACACGACTCACTCCGAATTCAGCGTGAAAGACGTCGAAAATCTACCGAGAGTCGACATCATTTATGCCCATGCGAATATGTCGCCCGATCTCATTAAAGCGGCGGTTGATGCCGGCTCAAAGGGCATCGTCGTCGCCGGAGTCGGTGATGGAAATATGACCGCACCGGCACTCAAGGCACTTGAAGAGGCCAGAAAGAACGAAGGCATCTTGATCATTCGAAGCACCCGAGTTCCGGCAGGTCCCGTTCTGCGCAATGCCGAAGTCGATGACGACAAGATGGGCTTCGTCGCTTCCGGAGAATTCAATCCTGGAAAATCGCGCGTTCTCGCCCAACTCGCTCTAACAAAGACAAATGATCCGAAAAAAGTCCAAGAGATGTTTACATCCTATTGATCGCAGAACGTCGGGAGAAATCTTATGAAAAAGAAAATTTCGTTGCTGATCGCACTCGCCTTCGCTGCCGTTGGCAGCGCATCCTCGCCCGCTCTGTCTGCGCCACCCAAAAAGGTAGCCGCCTCCACCGAAACTCGAACTGAGCGCGACCTTCTCGGTGAAAGACAGGTTCCTGCCGATGCGTACTTTGGCGTACAAACTTTGCGCGCTCTTGAGAACTTCAGAATTTCTGATTTCTCAATGAACACTTATCCAGAATTTATCGACGCCTTCGCCATCGTCAAACTCGCCGCCGCTCGTGCAAATACGAAAACCGGTGCGATGAAGCCTGAACGACTCGCGATGATCGAAAAAGCGACTCAAGCCGTCCTCAATGGAAAGTACCACGATCAGTTCAAAACGGATTGGTTCCAGGGCGGCGCCGGCACCTCGGCAAATATGAATGCCAACGAAGTTTTGGCAAACATTGGTCTCGTTCTCTCAGGACATAAGAAGGGCGAGTATCAATATCTTGAACCGCACGATGACCTGAATATGTCACAGTCGACGAACGATTCGTACCCGACTGCAATCAAGGTTGCTTTCATTCTTCGGAACCAGAAAATGATCGCAGAACTTGAAAAGCTCGTCGCCGCTTTCAGAGCAAAGGGAAGTCAGTTTCTCGAAATCCCAAAAATGGGTCGCACTGAAATGCAGGACGCCGTTCCGATGACGGTCGGCCAAGAATTCCACGCTTTCGCTGCATCTCTTCAAAGTGAGATCGATGCGCTGAAGACAGCGGAGAAAAGTCTTTACTCTGTCAACATGGGAGCGACCGCAATCGGAAGCGGAATCAATACGCCGAAGGGCTACTCAAAAGCAGTCGCTGCTGAGCTCAGTTCTCTTTTGAAGCGTCCCATCACACCGGCCAAAGACATGTTCGCCGCGACTTGGGATCAGCAATCTTTCGTCATTTACTCGGGTGCCGTAAAAAGCCTTGGAATCAAAATGTCGAAGATTGCTAGCGATTTGATCTTACTCGCTTCTGGCCCGCGTGCTGGTCTCAATGAAATCAATCTTCCTGCACTTCAACCCGGCTCTTCGATCATGCCTGGAAAAGTGAATCCTGTGATTCCGGAACTGATCAATCTGATTGCGTTTCGCGTGATTGGTAACGATAGCGCCGTCACGGTCGCTTCGCACTCTGGACAGTTACAACTGAACGCTTACGAGCCTGTTACGGGACTTTCAGTCATGGAATCGCAGCAACTTCTGATGAACGGATCTGCGACCTTCCGAACAAAGTGTATCAACGGCATCACCGTAAACGAGAAAGTTCTGGAGCGATATCTTGAGACGACTGTCGGTATCGTCACCGCCCTCAATCCAGTGATTGGATACGAAAAGTCTTCCGAGCTCGCGAAGGAAGCCTACAAGAGTGGTAAGGGTCTCCTCGAAATCATCCGTGAACAGAAAGTGTTGAGCGAAGCTCAGATCAAGGAACTACTTGATCCGGTGAAACTCGCGAATCTGGATAAGAGCAAATATCCAAAATGACATTGAGGTTTTGGCCGCTATTAGTCTCGTTCATCTTGTTGCTTCCACTCCGATCCGCGATCGGATCGGAAACAACGAGTGAAACGAGATCAGCGGCCGAAGCCGATGAGGGCGTCGCAGCAAACGCGGGACCGAAATGGAATGAGTACGACGGGCAATATTTCACGGCCCGCGGTGGGTTCGGTCTCCTTCTCGATACAGCGGCATACGATCAAGACTCGGCGAGCGCGCAGCAAATGCACCTTAACTCATCTGCGGTTTTGCGCGACTTCCGCTTCCTGCTTAAGGGGAAATTCAAATTCGCTCCCCGGCTCAGTTACACGCTGGGATACATGTATGACGGCGCGAATGAAGTATGGCGATTTCGTCAAACCGGTCTCATGATCGATGTCCCTGAACTCAACGGAAACTTCTTCATCGGCCGAACGAAGGAAGGATTCTCGACCAACAAAATCATGGTTGGGTACAACGGTTGGACCATTGAACGCTCGGCCGCCAACGACGCCTTTCTGCCGATTCTCGCCGACGGCATCAAGTTCACCGGCGGCGCCTTTAATGGAAAACTCGTGTACAACGTTGGGTGGTTTACAAATGCTATCGCTCGAGTCGCGCAAACCTATGTAAAGAACGATAACCAAACCGTCGCCCGCGCCGTTTGGCTGCCATTCGCAAAGTCCGATCACAGGAATGTTCTCCACTTGGCGATTCAAGGTCGCTATGCGAATGCCAAAGAAGGAACTCAACAGTACCGCTCAAAGCCGGAATCCTTTCCCGCACAAAGCTTTGCCATCGACACCGGAGAGTTCGCCGCTGAAAATTCACGAATGCTGGGAGTGGAAGCCTATTTTCGTCCCGGATCATGGGTGTTCGGTTCAGAATACTATTGGAATCAAGTGAGTTCGGCGGCGAAGAGCGATCCGTTTTTTCAAGGAGGCGATGTTTTCGCCGCCTACTTACTGACCGGAGAAATTCGTCCTTACAATGAAAAAGGAGCCTACTTCGAAATGGTAAAACCTGAACGATCGGTTTTCAGCGGAGGCAGCGGCGCCTTTGAACTCGTCCTTCGCTACTCCTATGCCGATCTTGATTCCGGCTCAATTGAAGGCGGCCGATTCCAGAGAATCACTCCGATGGTGAATTGGCATCTCTCAGACAACGTCAGACTCGAGCTCGCCTATGGCTATAGTATTTTGAATCGATTCGATATCGAAGGTCGTACGCAGTACTTCCAGAGTCGTCTGCAATTCCAGCTCTAAAATCATTCCGAACGAAGCGCTTCTGCGATTTGAAGTTTCTCTGCTTTGATTGCTGGAGCAAGTCCACTCAGTATTCCAACGACGACGATTGATACGAGTGAAATGAATATCGCAACCGGCTCGGCAACCCAAGCAAAGCCAAGTTTGGCGACGAATTTCGAAGCTGCAAAAATCGCCAACTCATATGCGACAAAACCGATCAAGAGCCCGATGACTCCGGCAATCGCACAGAGAGCGAGCGACTCACTTAAGAAAAGCATACGAATCTGCGAGTCTGTCGCACCGAATGCCTTTCTTAAGCCAATCTCACGAAAACGCTCGGCCACCGAGACAAGCATCATGTTCATGATGCCGATTCCACCGACGCTCAGGCAAATCAACGCGATGATCGTCAGAGTCAGCGTGAACAAGTTCAAAAAACGACTCATCTGCGCCAACAGAACGCTATCGGCATCGACGCGGAAACGACCAGATTTGCCATACTTTTTATCGAAATACGCCCGAATCGATTTCGCCGTCGCTTCAACGTCCGAGCCCGGCCGCAAACCAATCAAGACTTCTCGAAGCTGTGATTGCCAAAAATTCTCAGCGACGGTTTGAAAATACGTATGTGGAATGATAACCCGA
>DATLHP010000156.1:0-8116 GCA_035539835.1 Bdellovibrionales bacterium | reverse complement strand
GCCATTGAAGAGATCGAATTCCGTTTGAAAGCTATCGACGATGTCTTTTTCAGGCTCTGCTGCGAACACGTTCTTCACGTTTTGAAATCGATAGAGCGCGCTGACGATGAGACTGAGCGAGGCGTTCGTGTTGATCTCAATCAACCGAAGCTTGCCGTTGGTGTCGATATGAAAATCGTAACTCATCAAAGCGCTGGCATTGCCCGGATCAGGAGTCTCGGGACTGAGTGCGCTTAAGCGATGGTTCCGTTCGGATTCATTTCTCAAAGCAAAGAAAGCAGACGCGATCGATTCGGCCTGTTCTCGAATCGAAGAAGGCAGCTGCAGCTTATGACGCGAAACAAGTGTGGGCGAAAGGCGCTCCGCTATCGGAAACGTTGCGGCAGTGCGTGGGTAACGAGCGCTCAGCTGCGCCAAAAACCCATCAAAAAATTCTGAACCATCAGATCCCATGCTTTGTGTTGCCACGGAACCGACGTCACGGCAAGACTGGCAAGAATGCAGAGGACCGCAGCATGAAGATCATGAGTTTCAACGTGAACGGCATTCGTGCCGTCTACAAAAAGGGCTTCGTCGAGTTCGTAGAGCGCGAGCAACCGGATATTCTGTGTGTCCAAGAGACCAAGGCCAATAAAGATCAATGCGAGCCGGGGATCATCAATCCTGATGGAATGCTGAGCTATTGGTCATCGGGGATTCGTAAAGGGTACTCGGGTACGGCGACGTTCGTGCGTAAAGAGCCAAAGGGCACTGCGAGTGGAATCGGAATCTCTGAGTATGATTCTGAAGGGCGTTTTGTCATCACTGATCATGGCGATTTCACGCTCTACAATATCTACTTTCCAAACGGTGGATCAGGTCCAGAACGTCATGACTTCAAACAAAAATTTCTGCGCGATCTTAACGAACATCTGAAACCACTGGTTGATGGTGGGCGTCCGTTGATTGTCGTTGGTGACTACAACGTCGCTCGAAAACCAATCGATGTTTATGATCCCGTTAAGCTCGCCGACGAGAGCGGGTTTCTTCCGGAAGAGCGTGACTGGTTCGATTCGTTTCTCGAACTTGGTTTTGTTGATACCTATCGCCATTTTCATCCCGATGCGCGTGATAAATTCACATGGTGGTCGGCTCGAGAGCGAGCACGTATGGGAAATCGCGGATGGCGAATTGATTACATCTGCGTGACGAAGAACTTAGTCTCACGCTTAAGGAGTGCGGACATTCTTGACCGCATTGAAACTTCAGATCACTGTCCGATCACAGTCGAATTGAGCTAGGAGCTTTCAAGTGCCGATTCTCTTGCTGTTGTTGGCGCCGATTCTGGAGATTTGGGTTGTTGTGCGAGTGGGCGCGCACTTCGGAGTCGTCAATACACTCTTCGCTCTGGCTGCGGGCGCTATTTTGGGCGGCGGTATCGCAAAAGCGCAAGGGCGCTTTATCGTTCAATCATTTCAGAACAGTGTCGCGCGCGGCGAGGTGCCGACCACAAAGATGGTTCATAACCTTTTGATCTTGTTGGGTGGCGCTCTTCTTTTTATTCCGGGCTTTCTTTCAGACGCGGTTGGATTGATGTTCATCATTCCGGGTCCGCGCCATCTTTTCGCTCTATGGGTTCGTCGCAAAATGCTTGCTGGCTTCAACAAAGGAGCGTTCCAAGTGTTTTCGATGGGCGGATTTAAGGGTGGTTTCGGCGGCGCTGCCACCGACTCAGTTCGAGACGTGACACCTAAATCAATCGAGGCGAGTGACGCCATCATTGATATTGCTCCGATCTCCAAAGAAGAAAAATCCGACTAAGTTAGTTTCAGCAAACTCTTGTTTCACTCTGAGACTGAGCGACGATCAGTTCTTTCTAGCTAGACAATGGGCTGTTAAATTGAAGTCGATGGCAAAATCAAAAGCTCTCACATTGATCGCTTCGTTGTTTCTTTTGTCTTCGATCGCGCAAGCCGAACCCGTCTGCGTAAAGGTTCCGAAAGCGAATCTACGCTCGGGCCCAGGTAACAAGCACGCTGTTACATGGACGGTCTCGCAAAACATGCCGCTCATGCGACTGGAATCGAAAAACGGCTGGTCGCAAGTGCAAGATCTCGATGGCAATAAGCACTGGGTGCCATCGAAAGCGGTGAGCGCAAGAATCAGTTGTGCTGTCGTCAAAACGAAAACGGCAAAGTTGCGTAAAGGCCCTGGGTCATCGAAGCCAGAGGCAGAGCTTGCCGTTGCTGAACGCTACACTCCGTTTCGTAAGCTTGATCGCGATGGTGCATGGTTGCTCGTCCAAGACGAGTACTCGGGAAAATATTGGGTGAATGAAACCAATGTTTGGATCCCGATGATGCGCGCAAGCTTCACGTTCTAATCTACCGCTGCGGCCTCTGGCCTTCGCTTTCCTCGGGCGGTTGCCCTCGCGAATGCGGGGGCTTTGCCCCTGCGACCCCCTCTTTTAAAGTTGGCTGACAACAATCGAAATCGTTGTCGATTTGGGTGCGTTCGGTTTGGTTTTGCCGAGGCGATGTGTCTCGTTATGAGAACTGGATTTAAGATTTAGACGGATTTATGTAAGATGCCCTCACTCAAATCGCGAGAACGGAGACCTCAACTCTGGTTTCTTAAGTAATTTTGCAGAGTTAAATTCTGTAAGGTTATTTAAGAAATTCTCTTGCTTTTGAGTTTTAGCTTGTGTCTAAATATACCAGTTCCATTTTGGCACTGCGTAATTCATCAGCACCGAGGCTCTAGGGGGGCAAATGGTAATGACTGAGGCGAAACTCGTTGAGGAGTGCAAGCGACGTCTTCTTGAAGCGAAGATGGATATTCTCAACAGAGTGAAAGATGCGCGCCGAGATCTTCACTTCGAAGATAAAGGCGGCGACGAAGCCGATCAGACTGCGCGAGTTCTCGCGGAATCAGAGACTCTCTCGCTACAAGAGAGAATGCGCTCACAACTCCTTGAAATTGAAATGGCTCTCTCTCGAATCGAGGGCGGCACTTACGGAATCTGCGAAGAAACAGAAGAAGTGATCGAACACGATCGCCTTCTCGCAATTCCTTGGACTCGCCTGAGCATCGAAGGTGCTGAGATCCGCGAGAGCATGAAGAAGCGCTACGCGCGCTAAGCCTCCTCACCAAAATTAGTTATGATCGAAGCCCGGTGCTCAAAAGGTACCGGGTTCTTTTTTTCTGGAACATTGAGTCAGAAAACTTCTACCGCTAAAGCATTGATGATTCGAACAGTTGTTTCTGCAAATCCACAATACGGGCGCAAAACGATATCGATTTAAGTGGCGCACCACTTGCTCACTCCGCACGTCGAACGAATCGCCAGTGTCACTTTGAATTGTTCATAGCAAACACTGGCTATCAATTATGTGGGGGAGACACATGACCAACAAAGTATTCAAGGTCATCGTACTGGGATTGGCGACGGCAGCATTCTGCGCGTCAGTTGCTCCAGCAGATGCCTTTGGGCAAGATCGCGGTCGTCCAGAACGACCGGAGCGCCCTGACCGACCAGATCGTCCGGATTTTCCGGAACCGCCGCCTCGTGAAGAGCGACCTGAGCCACCGCGCGAAGAGCCGCGACATGAGCCGCCGCCGCGCGAGGAACCACGACCTGAACCGCCACCGCGTCCGGAGCCACCGCCGCGCGAAGAACCACGTCATGAACCACCGCCTGATCGCCCTGAGCGACCAGATCGTCCCGACAGACCGGAACGACCGGATCGTCCCGAGCGACCTGAACCACCACCGCGCCCGGAGCCGCGCCCAGAGCCGCGTCCAGAACCACAGCCATGGCCAGATCGTCCAGAACGACCAGATCCGCGTCCAGAGCCGCAGCCATGGCCGGATCGTCCCGATCGCCCTGAGCCGCGACCAGATCGACCGGATCGTCCGGAGCGCCCAGATCCGCGTCCAGAGCCGCAGCCATGGCCAGATCGTCCCGATCGCCCTGAGCCACGACCGCGTCCAGAGCCGCGACCAGAACAACCACGACCTGATCGTCCACAGCCTCGTCCGGATCGCCCGCATGATCCACGCGATCGCCATGAAGGTCGCACGGATGAAATGCGCCGTCGCGAAATCGAAGCGCGTCGTGAACGCGAGCGCATGGATCGCATTCGTCGTGATCAAGAAATCCGTCGTCACCAAGAACGGATGCGCCAAGATCGTGAGGAGTGGAGATACCGCAACGAGATCGAACGCATGCGCCGTGATCGCATCCGCGACAACTCACGTTGGTACGATCGTTACGATCGTTGGTACACTCACTGTCCACGTCCAACGCCAATTCGTTGGGAGCGTCCGATTCGTTGGCCAGAGCCAATGCCGGATCAGCGTCGCAGCTGGACATATGCTGACGTTCAAGTCGTAGCGTTGAACCTCGAAGGTATCTCGCGCGATATTTACGATCAGATGTCGCAAGTGATCGTTACGAATCCGAACCAAGAGTACCGCGTTCGCTTGATGCGAGTTCTCGGTTCACTTGAAGATTCGGCAGAGAACTATGCAGACGCCGTTTATGCTGGCACCGACTACGTCGACAGCTTGAACGACCTCTTCTATCTCGACGATCAACTCGCGCTGGCTGAGAAAACTCTCAACGGCTACTCGAAAGCATATCTTGTTCAGCAAGAGATGCGTGCGATGCGCTACTACATCGACGAACTCTTGTGGATCTATCGCTATTACTACTGATCATTTGACCGAATAGTCGGATCATTGAAGACGAGGAGGAAACTCCTCGTCTTTTTTTTAACTGTGAATGCTTTTCTCGAATTCTGAAAAGTGACACCAACACGAGTCTGTCGCGTGCATTGAAACGCGCTCCCGCCTTCGGTTTTTCGGCACATAGGTTGCTCAATGAGGGAGGGTTCCAGGAATTCGTGTCGAAGTGGCTCCAACTCCACTGAGGCACTTTGTCTTAAGGAGAACGAATGAACGTTAAATTTTTCCATAAGCTTGTTCTTTTGAGTGTCGTTGCAGCGACAGCACTCGCATCGCTCCCGGCGTACTCGCAAGGTCGCCCTGGTCGCGGTGGAGTCGGTGATCGTGGCCCACGTGGTGGCGGCCCGGGCGGCGGTGATCGCGGTCCTCGCGGTGGCGGTCCGGGAATGGGTGATCGTGGTCCTCGCGGCGGCGGCCCAGGAATGGGTGATCGCGGTCCGCGTCCAGAACGCCCGCAGCGTCCTGAGCGCCCAGCTCCAGGTCCTCGCCATGATGATCGACGCGATGACCGTCGTGACCCAAACCCAGGTCCTCGTCGTGACGACCGACACGATGACCGTCGTGATCCACGTCCGGCACCGGGACCGCGTGATGATCGTCGTGACGATCGCCGCGATCCGCGTCCTGCGCCAGGTCCACGTCATGATCGCTTCGATCGTGATCGTTGGGAAGGCCGCGGCCCTGATATGGGTCGTCGTCAACACATCGAGCGTCGCCGTCAGGGTGTTCGCGAAGATCGCATGCGTCGCCAAGTCGACATCCGTCGCAACATGGAGCGCACGCACGATGCCCGCCGCGATTGGCGCATGCGTTCGCGTATGAATGTTCATCGCGATATCTCTCGCATCCGTTCATACGATCGTTGGTCATCTCGTTATGATCGTTGGTTTGACTACTGCCCACGCCCATCTGTCGTGATCTACCGTAGTCCGATTCGTTGGTATGTTTCGATGCCGGTTCCAGGAAACTGGTCGATGGCTGAAGTCGAATCAGTAGCAATCAACATGGAGCATCTGTCTCGTGACGTTTACGATCAGATGGCTGACGCCGTTATGTCGAATCCAAATCGTGAATACGCGGATCGTTTGTTGCGCGTACTCGCTGAAATGGAAGACGCTGCTGAGAACTTCAATGATGCTGTTAACCAAGGTTACGATTACTCAGACAGCTTGAATGATCTCTTCTATCTCGAAGAATCAATTCAAAATGCTGAGCGCACTTTGGATGGCTACTCGAAGGCATACTTGGTCGACGAAGAAATGCGCTCGATGCGCTACTACGTTGATGAGCTTCTCTGGCAGTACCGCCAAACTTACTAAGACTCGAGTTCAGAGTTGAGATCCGAAAGGCGAGGGAAACCTCGCCTTTTTTATTTTCCGCGCGCGAGATCGTTTTCCCAAGCGCTTTGCTCTTTGATGGTGCGGGCAATTTCTTCGCCTGAGTGAAGTTTACCTTTGCCAACACCGGGGCAGTAAGCGGCGACTTCGTTTTTCCAAGCTTTGGCGCCCATCACTTCGGGCCAAAACGGCCATGTACGGCATTGAACGGGGCGGCCTTCGTAAACGCCGCAGCGATTGCCGCCTTCGAGCATGATGCATTCTGGATTTTCGGTTTCTTTCAAGTGCCAAACGCCATCGGTCTTCGCGCAGTACTGACGCATGAACTGGATGGTCGACACTTTCTTTTTCAGCTTTGCGCTTAGGACCTGGGCCATCCGCACACGATCTTCTTTCGTGAGGTACACGTAGCCAAATTCACCGCGCGAGACGCAGCATTTTCCAGAGCCTTGGCATTCGAACCGAACACCATCTTTCCACCAAGGTGCCTTGCTCACGAGTTTTTTCTCGCCGTCGCGAAGCCATTGGTGACCATCGTCCATCCACAGAGTTTAAAGAGAATGCGAGCGCCGACATTTCCATCCCAGTCGCTCTCTGGTTCTTCGGGTTCAGCGACTTCGTTGAGATCAAAGCCGACGATGCGGCGTCCGCTTTCTGCGACTGTCGCGAAGAGCGTGAGAGCTTGGTCAAACGTCAATCCGCCTGGCACTGGTGTTCCGGTGTTGGGGCAAAGGTCAGGTGTGAGGCCATCAATGTCGAATGATATGTAAACGTTCTTTGGAAGGTGCGACACCATTTCGTCGCAAAGCTTCTGCCATGACTCGCCTTTATTCAGACGGCGTTTGTTCAGTGGATCAAAGTAAGTGTGGATGCGATTCGGGTTTTTTTGAATGTACTCGAATTCCCCAGGGGAGAAATCGCGAATTCCGACCTGAACGAGTTTCGCTGGCTTAATTTTCTCCATCACGTTGTGCATGATCGAAGCATGCGAGTGATGATAACCTTGGTACTGGTTGCGAAGGTCAGCGTGCGCGTCGACGTGAAGAATGCCGACATCACCTTTGTATTTTTCAGTGACAGCTTTAATCAGTCCAAACGGTGTCGAATGATCCCCGCCAAGAAGACCGACAATACGATCACCGTCGAGAAGTTTTTTGGCCTCTGAATAAACCCACTCGTTCACTTTTGCCGAAGCCGCATTGATCTCAGCTTGGATTTTTTGCGGCCCAGATTCTTGCTCAGATCCGTTTTCAATCGCTTCGACGAAAGTTTTCGCTTTCTTTTTCAGCTCGCGACCCATGCTTGCGATCTCTGGCGATTCGTCATGCAGAAAGTAACCAGCGTTGTAAGCATCGCCGGTTTCGATATCGAACAAGTCGACCTGATGGCTTGCGCGAAGAATTGCTGCAGGACCACGTGATGCGCCGTCACCATAAGACGTCGTTACTTCCCAAGGCACTTGCAGAAGGTGCAATCGACTTTCGTCTGCGCCAAACGGCAAACCGAAAATTCCTGACTCGGCTGAAGCCGTGCTGTTTGGATCGAACGACATGCGAACCTCTCTCGAAAATCTGGCGAAAATTAGGCCCCATCAGTATCACGACTTGCGATCTTCGGTCGAGGGCTTACAGTTAAAAGAGCAACCTATGTTCATGCATCGCCAGGAGAGCTAATGCCTCGTTCTTTCATGATTTTCTTGTCCGCACTGGTTTTGGGCTCAGTCGCTTCGGCACAGCCGAAAACATATGGAAACCCCGATGCTCCTCAGGGTGGAACTCTGAACCGCAACATCACTGTCGAGCCCACCTCGTTGAACTACTTTACGTCGACTGAACTCTACACACGTTATGTCTACGAATTGGCGACAGACTCGCTCATGATTCGCAACTATGACACGTGGGAACTCATGCCTGCATTGGCTGAGAAATATGAAATTTCGAAGGACGGCAAAACGTTCACGTTCACTCTCAGAAAAGGCGCGAAGTTCCACGACGGCAAGCCCGTCACCATCGAAGACGTGAAATTCAGTTTCGATGCCATTTTCAATGACA
>DATLHP010000155.1:0-4664 GCA_035539835.1 Bdellovibrionales bacterium | reverse complement strand
ATTTCACTCTAGGCCACAGGACTATTTCTGGCTTTTCACCGCGTTGAAAGCAACATCGAATTCCCTTCAAATGAGATATGCGAAAAATTCTTCGACTCATAGCTCTGATTCTCGCGACAGTGCCATCGATGCAAGCCTTCGCACAGTCACGTGTCGAGCGCGCGGAGCTAGCGAAGCAAGAGCTTCTCGATCTTAATTTCTTCCACGAAGGTCGAGGTATGATCACGCCACCTGGACTAGGCTTCACCGGTGGTAAACTGAGCGATCGCATTGTTCTGGGAAGTCTCAAAAAAACTCTCAATCACAAATTTGGCATCATCGTCCGCGATGGACTTCCGGTCGGTCTGAATCACGTTGAGCAAAATGGAATTGAGCTCGGCGCCCTCGGCTGCGCCATCTGTCACTCGGGTAAAGCCGCCGGTGTATTTGTGCCGGGTCTAGGCAATAAGAACATCGACATCTTTTCTTTGGCGCAGCTCACGCTGAATACCTGGAGCGTGTGGGAAAAATTCGATCGCGCACGTCATCCGCGTGAACAAGCGGAACGGGCGATTCTTCGTGATCGCGCTCGTCATTTTTTGGGTGAAATCGCCAACCCGAAACTTCACAACGAAACTCAGGGAATGGTTCCGACCGGAATCATTCGCAAATGGTTCTTCGATCAAGTTGGACAAGAAATGGATTCGGATTCACGCGGCCAAGTGAAGGTTCCGTTTCTGTGGGGCTACGGAGAGAAACGAAAAATCGGAAGTTTCTCCGATGGCTTCGGTTACGGTGTGCTTCCGGGTTGGGCCGTCGCTGTCGAACTCGTTGCGGGCCAAACACCTGACGGCGTTCGAGAGTACTTGCCGAAAATTCATCACGCAGAAGATGTTCTCGGTGATCTTTTGCCGCCGAAGTATCCATTTAAGATCGATATGGATCGAGCCGCACAAGGTGAAAAGCTTTTTGCACAAAACTGTGCTGGCTGCCACGGAACATACCGCCGCGACGGAGAGGGGCTTCCGATTTTTGAAGTTCCGAAGTTTATTCCGCATCACATTGTGAAAACGGATGCTGGTCGCCTTGAGGGCGGAACGAAGATTTTCAGAGATCTCGTCGCAACCAACATTTTAAGCGATATTATAAAAGGCACGGATCTCGGTCCCGGTTACATGGCTCCACGCCTCGAAGGTGCGAGGGCAAGATTCCCTTACTTGCATAATGGTTCTGTTCCTACGCTCTATGATCTTTTGAAACCAGCAAGTGAGCGACCGGTGAAATTCTCTCTTCGCGATGCCGGAGAGAAATCACGCTTCGATGAAAAGAAACTTGGTCTCACCGCAAACAAATCGATGAAATCTCTCAATGCGGCCGCAAAAAAAGGTGATCGGTCGATCTACGATACGAGCAAGCGCGAGCACGGCAACATCGGTCACGAGTTCGGCTTCTACAAAGATCTCACCGACGAAGACCGTTCAAACATCATCGAATTCGTAAAGACCCTCTAATCCGCCAGAAGGTACGCCGCTCCCAATGGTAGCAACAGCGCGTTTAACGCGCGATTGCTACCATTGGGAGCGGCGTACCTCTTGGTTACCACCAGTGTGGTTTGTTGGGCATGGGGCCGCGTTTTAGATAGAGCTTGTGGATGCGGCGGTATCGCTTTTGCGATGAGCGTAGTGGCTTGTGCGCGAGTTTTAGAAGATAGCTTTCAAGTTTCCATGCATGTGCTTTGCCCTTGCGCCAGTCGGCGCCACCGCTATCGAGATGGGCAATTTGATAAGCCGTAATTTTGCCGGATTTGTCGATGTAAGGGTCGAAGTAGCTCCAGGTGAGATCGCGAAGGCTTCGATAGATCGGAGGACGACCGTGCAAACCTTCATCGCGCGATCGTCCAATCGCACCCCATAGTCCTTTTTCTTGAAATACGAAAAGCACATGGTCGAGGCCGTCTTGGCTTTCGAAACTCAAGACAGTCGGCGGATAACCATGATGCCCGAGAACTGCCGCGGCAATGAATGTGGCCTCGAGGCAGTGGGCTTTACCGGCTTTGAGGGCAGCCTCGGCCGAACGTAAAGTTTCGCCTCGTTCCTCCCGGTTATAGGCGAGCGAGCGCAGATACTTCTGGACCGCCCGAGGTGTTTTCAATCGGCGCGCAAGCTGCTTTACTTTGTTCATAGAGAAAGATTAGATCGAACAATGAAACTCATCAAGACGACTCCGAAGTTTGAACTCAAGGTCTACCGCGATTTTATCCGCGAGGCCGCGCCCTATGTTTCATTGATCCTTGGGCAGAAAGTGAAGGCAGACGATGCTGACAAGCTCAGCGATGCCGAGTTGTCCAAAATCGCGCTCAAAATCGATGAGCGCGTAACCGATTTGAATCATCGCCCCGATAAGCCGAAGTGAACTCAACCTCAATGATGAATGATGGTCGGCTGATCGCCTGGGCCTAAGAGGCGAGCGGCGGCGCGGACACTCGTCAAAATTCGACTGATTTTGGCAAAGTCTTCGTGCTCGTAGCTGGCTTGCCCATGGATCAATGAATAGAGATCCGGAAGATCTGATCTTAGGGACTCAAGGCCTTTCCAAGCAGCTTCAACTTTTTGTTCGATCTCGAAGAGTTTTTCGACCGCGACGATCGTCTCTGCCGTATCGCCGATTGTGGCAATTTGATCAGGTTCATACGTCATCAGTTCATCGCACGTGTTGTCGAATTCCATAGCGAGCGCCGCACAGAGAGCGCTTCGACGAGCGAAGTGATCTCTTTTGATTTCGTCGATGAGGCGAACGAGTTCTGGGGTGTCGATGTAAGGTCGCATTTCAGAGTATGTACGAATCGCTTCTTCTTCGAGGGCGACGATTTGTTTGAGACGAAGCGACTCATCCAATTTGATGTCTTGTCCGGACTCCATGAGCACCTCCATCCATGTGTGCTCATTCTAGGCCAGATACCTACTACGAAATTTGGAGATTTCTTAAATCAACCGATAGCAACGACCGCGTGGCCGTTTTGAGCTGCATTCGCCAGCTGCTGTGTGACTTCGTTCATAGTGCCGACTTTGTATGGTGTGGCGACGATAATATCGGCATCAAGAACCATTGCTTGCTCGATCGCGAGAACAGCAGAGGGCTTCGAGTTGTCGACAATAGCGATGCGAACAGAGTAGTCGTCTTCATCGCGAAGCAGGCGTTCTTCGATTTCGCCACTCTCGGCTGGCGCCCAGATCACGACTTCACCTGAGTCCATGGCGCGCGAAACTTCGGTCGAAATATCGACATCGTGAATCTCGAGAACGCGTAGAGCATCACTCAAGTCATCGAGAACATCGATCCCTTCGCTTGTCAGCGCTTCGCGCAGATCGTTTAGCTCTTCTTGATTTTCAGTGGCCCAATCGGTCTCTTCTTCGAACAGTTTAGATGCATCCATTGCCTGGTTTTATTCAGTCGGGAAGAAAAAGGGAAGCGGTCGTTTCAAGAAAAAGCGACGAGCTTCTGCGAGCAATGCGTGAAACCACACTTTGCGTACGCGACGGGCACGAACCGCGACGATGAGTGCACAGGCCATACTGACGGAAAAGTTCATCAGGCCAATGAGGGCGACAGTGAGGCAACACGTCGCAATCAGATTGGCGTTGATCATGCTGATATCGAGAGCGCTCACCGCAAACGTCATGGTGCCAGCGGTGAGTGTCACGTGACGAATATCGAGCGGAAGCCCCGAAACCGTTCCGACGAGTGGTACAAAGGCGAGTAGAAAGCCGATGGCAATATTGCCGCCCCATCCGGCAGCGTTGTGTCGAACCCATTCTCCGAGGGCATGCGCTCGCTTTTCACCCAGTGCGACCTGGAGTTTGCGTTGTGACGCAATGGCCTCGGGAATCTGTCGATAGATAACCCAGTTTTGCAGCCAGCCTGCACCAAAACTAGCGATCCACAAGAGCACGCCGGTAAAGGCGGCATAGAGAACCGTTGCGCTCTTCCATGGATGGAGAGTTTCAAGAGTCTTTGCGGCATAGTAGCTACTCAATACGTGATTGCCGCTCCATTTGAAGTAGGCGAAGTCGACAAGAAAGGCCGTTGGAATGACCAAGCCCACGTTTCCGACGGCTGCGATAAATTGAGATCGACTGATCCGAGCGATTTCGTTGACGAACTCTGTCAGTCGCGAGCGGTCGAGTTTTTCGCTCAGACGGCCAGCAAGAGCGGCAGCGGTCATCGACGGTTGCTTCGTCGCGAGGGCAAATCCGAAGGCCTGCATGGTCAAGAAACTGGCCGAGTAGTTGATCCAAACCGCGATGCCTTCAATAAAGAGCGGAAGTTTGAGAGCGCTAATTGAGAATTTCGCCAAGGTGGTGATGACTGTAATGATACCGCCGCCGGCACCCGCTCGGAACATCGCCCAATATTCTTTTTTTGTGCGAGTGATGTAGTGCTCTCCAGTTTCGCCTGCGTGCTGAACGAGCTTTCGCGAAAAAATATCGAAGTTGGTGCGGAACAAAGCCAGAATCGACTGACGCGTGCGGTGTGTGCGTACGATTTCGATTAAAAGCTCTTTTGAGGCTGCCAGCCGGCTGTTGCCTTCAGCATGTCGGTCGGTGATCTCGATAAGGACACCGATTCGGTAGAGCAGGTTATTCATTTTTTCGAGGCGAAGAATGAGCGGAACGCTGACTCCGAAT
>DATLHP010000154.1:0-8014 GCA_035539835.1 Bdellovibrionales bacterium | reverse complement strand
GGTATCGAAACTTTGCATCGCAAACTTCAAGAATTCAAAGAATCTGGCAAGTGGATCTATGCTTACGCTGATCGCTATGACGAGCTCGGGTACTACTTGGCGACGGCGGCAAGTCAGATCTTTGTTCAACCGCACGGAGAGATTGAATTGAATGGATTCGGAATGAACACGCCGTTCTTCCGTGGTCTTTTTGAGAAGCTCGATGTGAAACCACAGGTTTTCCGCGTCGGAAAGTTCAAGGCTGCGGTCGAGCCATTCATTCTCGACAAGATGAGTCCCGAGAACAAAGAGCAAACGCAAGTGCTGCTCTCGGATCTTTGGGCTGTCGTGCGAAAAGAAATCGAAAAGGTTATCAAAGGCGATGCCGCTCGTGTTGACGACATCGTATCGGGTCTTCTTGCGGTTTCGGCGGCGCAAGGCAAAGAGCTTGGTCTTTTCACCGAGACGATCTTTGAAGATGATCTCGAAGCGCGTATGTCGCACTTCACGGTCGGCGATAAAGAAGAGCCGTTGTTTGTGTCACCGATGCATCTCTTGCGCGATCGTCGCGATCAGACATTGTCGGGGCGTGCGGCAGCGAAAAAAATTGCGGTTGTTTTTGCTGAAGGAGAAATCGAGTCGGGCGAAGGCTCACGCGAATCCATTGGTTCCGAATCGTTCCGCGAAGACATTTTGGATATCAAAGCAGACGAAGATGTCGCAGCGATCGTTGTTCGTATCAACAGCCCGGGTGGCGATGCTCTTGCGAGTGATGTGATCTGGCGCGAGTTGATGACGACCGACAAAGAAATTCCGGTGATTATTTCGATGGGCGATATGGCTGCCTCTGGTGGCTACTATATGGCCTCTGCCGGACGCTATGTTTTTGCAGAACCTTCGACGATCACGGGATCGATCGGCGTCTTTGGTTTGATGTTCAACACCGAAGAGTTTTTTAAGCGGAAGGCCGCAATCAACTTTGATCGCGTCGTGACTCATCCCCATGCGGACATCGGCAGCCCGAATCGTCCGATGACCGCCGAAGAAAACAAAGTCATCCAAGGCGAAGTCGAGCGAGTTTACAAAAGATTCCTCGATGTCGTCGAAGAGGGTCGGGGCTATCAGAATCGCAGTGACCTTGAGAAGATCGCTGAGGGCCGCGTTTGGTCGGGCAGTCGAGCAAAAGAAATCGGTTTGATCGATGAGCTTGGCGGACTCGACCAAGCGATCGCGAAAGCCGCCGAATATGCGCAAGTTGGCGAATCTTTCAAAGTGGATGTCTATCCTCAAATCAGAGATCCGATGATGGAGCTGGTTCAGAAGCTAGGTGGCGGTGCGCTTATCAAGATGATCAACGATCGGCTTCCGATTGTGAAAATGCTCGAGAGCATGCCGCAGATTCCACGTTCTGGCATTTACGCGCGCTTGCCGTTTGATATCAAAATTCGCTGAGAGAACCCCTGAGAGAACAATTGATAAAGAATTTTGTTTTCGTTTTTATTGCCTGCCTCGGCTTGCAAGCGCGAGCTGATGGCCTCGGCTATCAGATCATGGATGAGTACAAGCAGTCTGCGCGACTGCTTGGTGATCGCGAATCATTGACCATTCTTGGATCAGGGGTAGCGGCGGTGTTCGCGGCGCGCCTACTTGATGAAGAGGCACAAGAACATTTTAGTCATCAGCATCGACTCGGTTCTCTTGAAGAAATCGGTAATGATTATTTGGGTACTGGTGTTCCTGGCATTCTTTTGGCCGGAGGCTTTTGGGTTGCCGGCGCTTCGTTCGAAAATGAAAAAGCAATTCGAGCAGGCCGCGCTCAGTTTGAATCTCTGACCGCGACATTCGTTGCAACGAGTATCTTAAAAGGTATTGGTGGCCGAGAGAGACCGGATGGATCTGATCGCTATTCTTTTCCGTCAGGTCACACTTCGACGGTCTTCGCGAGTGCAAGCGTGCTGTCTCGTTTTTATGGATGGAAGGCCGGAGTTCCTGCGTATTTTGCTGGCGTGGTGACGGCTCTATCAAGAGTCTCTGAGAATCGCCATTGGCTCTCCGATACGGTTTCTGGCGCACTCGTTGGCGAATTGATCGGCCAAGCAATCGCACGGGCGCATCTTGCGCAAATGCAAGGCGATGCCGCTGACTTCACGATTCTGCCGATGCTTCCCTTTGATGGAGAAGACTCTCGTCGAGGTCTTGCTGTGCGTTTTGCTTACTAACCCCGTCTTGACCGTGGCGCGCGAGGACGTAACAATAAATCTATGTCTTTTTCGAACTTCATAAGATCCCGCAAAGCCGTTCGCACTCTTTCACTGACTTTGATCGTCGTTACGGTACTCGCGATCTTCGTCGAAGACGCAGATGCTCGCCGCAAACGTCGTCGTCGTTCACGCGTGAAGCGCGCGGTTATTCATGAGCCGAAACTCTATGAGCGTCTCGGTGGCGCAAAAGCTTTGAATGGAGTCGTCGATGACTGGGTCCGTGCAAGTCTTGCGGACGCGCGACTCAATGGCGTGTTTGGCGACGTTACTGCGAAGCCTGATCTTCTTGCGAAGCTGCGAAAGAATTTGAACGATCAGCTTTGTGAAATTTCGGACGGTCCTTGCGGAAATCCGTCGTCGACGAATAAGACGGCGTTTGATTTCTATCTCTTGCCGGATGCACAGTTTGTCGTTTTTGCTGACCATCTCGTCCAAGTTCTCGATACGCGCCTCGTGAAAGAGCGTGAAAAGAATGAACTGCTCGGTGGTCTTGGCGCGGCTCGCTACGACGTCCTTCCGGACGCCGAAGCTGAAGAGGGCGAATAACCCTCTTCGATTTCTTTACTTCACTGTGATGTGAATCGTACTGCTCATCATCTCGCCGTAGGATTTGTGTGTTCCGTCGGCGAATTGCATCGTTAAACTGTGTTTCCCTTTCGGCAATTGAATCGTCGTTTCGGTTTGTCCTTGGCCGAAGTGCAGATGATTTGCGTCGGTCGGAACGACTTCGCCGCGCTTGATCGGTCCACCATCGATGATGAGATGGTGGTGACCGGTGCCGGCATCCATTGTTCCGACTTTGGCGACCTTCATGCCTTCAACACCGAAAACAACTTTTACATTCGGGCCTGTCACGACAGCGCCGTCTTTGGGTTCGATGAATGTGACGCTCGGAACTTTCACTGCGCCAGCGATGTCGTCGGTTACAGAGCCGGCTTTTCCGTTCACCGTTTCGGTGACAGCTGGAACCTTTGGCGATTTTTCCGCGGCATTGACTGAGCCGGCGACGATCAAAGCGAGAGCGAGAATTTGGAATTTCATTTCGAGTTACTCCTCAGCGGTTGCAGATAAAGAATATGAGAACGCGGGACTCGGTCGATGGCAAGGCTTGGGGCGTGCTGCCCCAGATATCTACAAATTCACCATCAGATCTTGAATTCACGACGCGCGAAGCAAGCCCCTTTGGAATGTTAAAACATGAATTCGACAGGAGGGCGTATGTCTATTCTATGGATGCTGATTATTGGTTTTGTAGTGGGTCTCCTCGCGCGTGCGTTGATGCCGGGGCGTGATCCCGCAGGTTTCATCATGACGATCATTCTAGGTATCGTCGGCTCGTTTATCGCGGGATTCCTCGGGCAGTCGCTCGGTCTTTATCGTCAGGGCGAACCAGCTGGTTTTTTGGCGAGCATCATTGGTGCGATGGTCGTTCTCTTTATCTACCGCGCTGTGGTTAGCCGTCGCCAAGTGCATCGATGAAGACCGCGTTCAAGCCGCTTCATGATCAAGTGATCGTGATTGCGGATGCCTCAAATAGCATTGGCCTCGCGACAGCACGAATGGCTGCTGACCGCGGGGCCAAGACCGTTCTTTGTTCTCCGCATTTCGAAGAACTCAAAAAGTTCGCGCACGAGATTGAGCTCTCGGGCGGTCGAGCGTTTGCCGTCGAATGCGATGTGAGCAATCCGGATTCTGTTGAAAATGCGGCGAGTGCAGCATTGGATCGTTTCGGTCGCATTGACACATGGGTGAACAATGCGAGTCACGTTCTCTACGGAAAGCTATGGGATATTCCACTTCGAGAAAAGCGACGTCTGTTCGACGTGAATTTCTGGGGTGTCGTTCACGGTTGTCGTTCTGCCGTCAAGGCGATGCGAGAATCGGGCGGAGTGATCATCAATGTCGGCAGTATTTTTTCGGATCGCGCGGTTCCGACTCATGGCATGTATTCGGCCTCTCAGCATGCGGTGAAGGGTTACACAAATGCACTTCGCGCTGAGATTGATGCAGAAGAATTTCCGATTGCCGTGACTATGGTGAAGCCAGCGCCGGTTGAGGCACCATTTTTCGAACCAATGCACCACACACCGGCCTTTGCGCCAGAGCTCGTTGCCGACGCGATACTCGATAGTGCCGAACATCCAAAGCGCGACGTTATCGTTGGAACTTCAGCGATGTTCTATTCATTCATCAAGAATCGTCCATTCGAACGTCGACGAGAATCTTCGGTCTCTGAATCGCTTCGACCGCTTGCGGCTTCAATCGTCGCAACAGGTCTGGGTCTAGCTGCCGCTGCAGGCATTGGCTTTGCTCTGAAACGAAGTCAAAGCACTGAACCCGATCAGACAGGTTTACGGCATTAGTGCCAATCGGCTCACTTGCACTCAAAGAATGTGTTTGAGAACCTTACTGCATGGGCGAATCACTCAATGAAGTCGAAGTCATAATCAAAGAAAACCACCTCGATACGTTCGGGCACGTGAACAATGCTGCGTATCTGCAGATTTTTGAGCAGGCTCGTTGGGACATGATTTCGGCGCGAGGCTACGGCTTGGCTGAAGTCATCAAGTATCAAGTCGGTCCAACCATTCTCGAGATCAATCTCAAGTTTCGACGCGAGATCAAGAATCGCGAACGAATCAAGATCCGAACCTCGGTGGTCAATGATACGGGAAAAATAACGACACTTCGCCAGGTCATGATCAATGAAAAAGGCGAAGAAGCCTGTATTGCTGACTTTGTGATTGGGCTCTTTGACCTCAATCAGCGAAAACTGATCCCTCCGACCCCAGAATGGAAGGCCGCTCTTGGACTTCCGTGAGATTTGCTGCTATTGGCCTCATCGTCGTGAGACGAAAGGGGCCTTGTGGCAGCAACTCAACGAATCTCTTTGTTTCTGATTCTCTTGTTCACATTTTCAATTGCGAATGCGGCCCAAAGTAAAAAGTCGCGCGCGACAGAAGTCGCAGCTCCTCCGGTCGTAGATCCGGTAAAGCCGCAAGACGTGCCATTTCGCTTTGATGCTTTTCTTGATGCCCAAGGACTTTGGACGGATCGGAAAGATGCACCGACTCGCGGATTCACTCTGAACGATGCGGCTCTCTATCTTTCGAAAGATTTTTCGCGTGGGATTTCGGCGCACGTTGATCTTCCGTTCTCAACACCTGAGAAGGCGCATACCAACTCCGTCGGTTTTGCTGAAAAACAAGCGCAAGCCTACTTTGCTTACACGAGTATCGGTTGGGGCGGGCAATTCGGTCAGTTCGACTCGCCATTCGGAGTTGAAAAAAATGATTCACGCGACCGCTTTTTCGCCGACAAGGGCGAGATCGGGAAAAGTCTCGTGCCGCTCACGCATTCAGGCGTTCTCGCTTCCTATCAGATTGAATCACTTCGTCTGGGGGCGCTCGTTGCCAATCCAAGTGACGAAGGCACGATGTACGAACGCAATCCAGAGTTCGGTGCGCTGGGTGCAGTCGAAACAGCTGATCGAACGTATGGTGGACAAATCGGTTTCACAGTCGGTGAAGCTGATGTTCCAAGCAGTAACAAAACAAATCTTTTGGTCGATGTTTTAGGTCGCTACCAAAAAGGAAGATTTCAGTTCAATGCTGGATTCAACAGCAAAAAGACGGCGGGAACGGACAAGACGGCCAATGGACTGGGGCTCTTGGGTATTCTTCAATTCGATGAAGAACTAGCAGCCGGTGCTCGTTTCGAATATCTAACGGACGTTGTCGGAACACTGCCGACGGGCGGCACGACGATCATTGAAAAAGTGATGACTCTGACACTCGGACCTTCTTACAAGCTGGCGCCGAACTTCATCGTGCGTGGCGATTTCACGCTCGGAAACTACGACTATCCGTCGCCGACAGAAGACCGCACAACAGTCTCTCTTGGTCTTTCAATGGTAGCGAGCCTTTGAGGTGAAACGGCCTTTGCTTATCCTTGCGAGTCAGTCTGAGGCCCGTCAGCGCTTGCTCAAGCGAATGGGACGAAGTTTTCGCGCGATTCCTGCCGAGGTCGATGAAGAGTCTTATAAAAAGAGAATCACTGATCCGCGCAAACTCGCTCGCGTTCTCGCGCGGGCGAAGGCTGAAGCCGTTGCACTGAAGTATGAAAGATCTGTGGTGATCGGCAGCGATCAACTGGTTGTATTTAATGGAAAAGTTTTTGGAAAGCCGGGGAGTGAACGCAAAGCGATCGAGCAATTGCGTAGATTTTCAGGCAAATCGATTCAGCTTTTGACGGCGGTTTGCGTTCTTGATCAAAACAGTCAGCGCTTTGAGTTCGTCGACAAAACAGAGATGCGCTTTCGAAAGCTCACTGCCGATGAAATTAAGACCTATGTCCGAGCCGATCGACCTTTTGAATGCGCTGGCAGTTTTAAGTTCGAACAGCGCGGAATCACGCTCTTTGAATCAATAAAGTCCAATGATCCCAGTGCGATCGAGGGCCTTCCAGCACTGCGCCTAGAGACCATTTTAAGGTTTATATACTAAAAACGCATGATAACTTGATTACTATGCATTTACGATTCCGTGGCAAGAAGACGTAGAGTTTGATCCACACTCTTAAAGGAGTCGGTCGATGAAGGTCCTCAATATCCTCGTTATCGTTTCTCTCGCATTTTTTTCTGGTTTGGCGAACGCCGATCAGTTCGGGGATGACGCTGATCACTTTTCAAAAGTTCTTTCTTCAATCGATGCGGTTCCAAATGTTCGAATCAGAGAACTGACACCGTCGAAAAAATTGACTCGTCGTTTTCAAGAGATCTCTGAATCTCAGGCAATGATTTGGGCCGATACGATTCTCGAGGGCGACTACCATGCCGACCGCAAGGTCGTTATCACTAGTATTCAGGGAATCTTCCGTAGCAAACAGCTCGTAGCGTACCGCCTCACTTACTCTTCAAAGGCCTGGTACACAGGCGATTGCGACTATGATGGCGAAGACCAATCAACACTCTCAGGGTGCACCGAGGGCAACATTAGCGAATCGACCTTTGTTTCTCCGACCCTGAAAACGTGGATGCGTGATGATAACGCTTACGCTGAGTTCGACTACTAACGCTCTTAATATTTTCGGATTTATTGTCACATCTGAATGACCGTCCGAACAAACTTTGTGCGGTTGTTTGCCTTAGAATTGAAGATCTCTTGCTCGAGGAGGTCTTTATGTCCTCAAGGGATAAAAAAACAGATCGAAAATCGACCCTTTCCAGTTCGTCATACATCGCAAATCCGACAGATTCCTTAAATCCGCGGATCAGTGAGGACGAGTATCGTGGCGCCATGGGATTCGATACGTCGGATGAAACAAATGAGCCGTTCAGTTACGATGTCGAGGTCGAGGATACATTTCCTGCAAGTGATCCGCCGTCGACTTCACCGATGACTGGCGTTGGCCGCAACGTCCATGAAAGAAGACCCAAGGATCCATCAGGACTGTCGAAAAACTTCAAAAATGACAAGGTTGAACAGTTTGAGTATGGGCGTCGCTCAGAAGCATCCACGCTACACTTTGATCCATCGACCGAGCGATTGCGCCGAGGCAATCCAGATGTCGGCAATGTCGATCTAGGTACGATTGAGGCCGACAAACCAGCGCAGCCGGACGACAATGATCATTTCGACACGGCGGATGAAGAAAAAGATCCGGCCAACGAGGTCTGATTGCTCGACGACCTTGTCCTTCTGTGAAAGACTTTTCCCCTGAAGTATCAGGGGAGAGTCATGCAATACTTTTACTCACTGTTCATTTCTCTTATC
>DATLHP010000153.1:0-4533 GCA_035539835.1 Bdellovibrionales bacterium | reverse complement strand
GGCTTGCGGAATTGGGCGGCGGATTTTTGTTGGCAGTTGGATTTTTCACTCGCCCGGCAGCGTTTTTTGCGGGAATCACGATGTTTGTTGCGTCTTTCATGGCGCACTCGAGTGATCCATTTCAAAAACAAGAGCTTTCATTGATCTATCTCGCGATGTTTCTGATTTTTGTAGCCTTGGGCGGTGGTCGCTTTAGCATCGATCGTTTGTTTAGAAAGGGTTGATTGCATGATGAACTTCGTTCTCGCGCTCGTCGGCGGTTTTGCAGCTGTTGGCGTTTGTCTGTGGAGAATCGTCATCTTGAAGGGGCAATTGGCTGAGAGTCGCGCCAATGTGCGACTTCTCGAAGAACGCATACAAGATCGAAAAGAGAACGAAGAGCTATTGCGTTCAGCAGCACGAACAGAGATTGCCAATGTCGCTGGACAACTTCTCGAAAGAGAGACGAAGCGTTTTCAAGAAGCCAGCGAAAAGAATATCGAAGGCCTTTTGAATCCACTGAAAGAACGACTGAAAGACTTCGAGAAGAAAGTCGACGAAACCTATCAAGCGGAAGGCCGCGAGCGGTTTTTACTCAAGAGTGAAGTTGAAAAACTCATCACCCTGAACGAGAAGATGACTCGCGAAACAACCCAGCTCACGCAAGCTTTGAAAGGCGATTCGAAAGTTCAAGGCGATTGGGGTGAGTTTGTTCTAGAGAACATCCTTACCTCGAGTGGACTTCGCGAAGGCCTCGAGTATTCGAAGCAAGAGAGTTTCGAAAATTCCGACGGCGATCGACTGCGTCCCGATATCATCGTGCGCCTGCCGGACGAAAAACAAATCGTCATCGACTCGAAGGTGTCTTTAAAGGCTTACGAGACAATGATGCGTTCAGAGTCGACCGAGGAACGGGCGCTTCATTTGCGCGCTCATTGCGAATCACTTGCAAGGCACGTTGATTCGCTGGCTGAGAAACACTATTCCAAGGTAAAGGGGCTGCGTTCGCCTGAGTTCGTGTTTCTGTTCACTCCGATTGAGTCGGCCTACGTCGTTGCTATTCAAAGCGATCCGGATCTCGCCGCTCGCGCGTGGAAAAAAGGTGTCGCTATCGTCACTTCGACAACTCTCTTTACCTCTTTGAAAACAGTGGCGAGCATTTGGCGTCTTGAAAATCAAAATCGAAACGCGCAAGAAATCGCCGATGAGGCCGCGAAACTTTACGACAAGTTTGTCGGCTTTCACGACGATTTCGAAAAAATTGGCCGTATCTTCGAAACTGGATCAGCACAGTTTGATGAAGCACGCAGAAAGCTGCGTGACGGCCCGGGCAACGTCTTTAGAAAAATCGAATTGCTGCGCGAGTTGGGTGCTGCTCCCAACAAGCGAATCAAACCAGAGCTTCTTGAATAGGAATCCTGAATGAGAACTGAATTCTATCCGGAAATCGAGCCATACAAGTCGTATCACTTACGAGTTTCTGACATTCATCAGATTTGGGTTGAAGAGGTTGGAAATCCGAAAGGACAGCCGGTTCTTTTTCTTCACGGCGGTCCGGGGGCAGGTTTCAGCCCGAATCATCGTCGACTTTTTGACCCGAAACATTTCCGCATCATTCTTTTCGATCAGCGAGGCGCCGGAAAAAGTCTTCCGCATGCAGAACTGCGTGAGAACACAACGTGGGATCTCGTTGCCGATATCGAAAAACTTCGCCAGCACACCGGTGTTACGAAGTGGATGGTTTTTGGCGGCTCATGGGGGAGCACACTCGCTCTTGCGTACTCGCAAAAGCATCCAGAGTCTGTCAGTCATCTGATCTTGCGCGGAATTTTTCTTTGCCGTGAGGCCGAGATCAAATGGTTCTATCAAGAAGGCGCACATTGGATTTTTCCAGATGCGTGGAAACACTATCTTGAGCCAATTCCTGAAAATGAGCGCGGTGATATCGTTCGCGCATTCTACAAGCGCTTGACGAGTGATGATGAGCAGACCCGCGTGGATGCTGCAAAAGCATGGAGTGGTTGGGAAGGTGCAACCGTTCATCTTCGACCGGATGAAGCGACCTTTCTGAAGTTCACGGGCGATCATATGGCGGTTAGTCTTGCTCGTATCGAATGTCATTTCTTCGTGAACAAATGTTGGTTCCGTTCAGACAACCAGTTGCTCGAAGATGTTGACCGAATTCGCAAGATTCCAACGTTCATCGTTCATGGCCGTTACGACGTTGTTTGCCCAGTGAAGAATGCTTTTGATTTGGCGGCAGTATGGCCTGAAGCCGAATTCAAAGTTGTTGCGGATGCTGGTCATTCGTTTGATGAACCGGGAACGTTTCGTGAACTAATGGCAGCGATCGAACGCTTCAAGGTGTGATCCTTTCTCGCACGTGAGACTTTCTTTACGCTGGCTCCGGTTAATCGACTGGGGCTAGGGGTTGTTCGAACCCAGAATGCTTTTACCCTAGGGATGCGACATAGAACTCATCGCACGTTCCTAGGAGGAAAGTATGGCAAACAATTTACTCTCGATGGTCCAAGGTGGTCTCTCTCAAGATTTCATCGGTAAGGCCAGCAGTTCACTGGGCCAATCTCAACAGCAGACACGTTCAGGATTGATGGCTGTAATCCCGGTCGTGCTTGGTGGGCTTATCCATAAAGGTTCGACGCCAGACGGAGCATCGAGTCTTCTCAACACCATTCGAAGTGGCGGCTATGATTCAGATCGCCCGTTGAGTTCGATTGATCAAGGCGATTTCACGAAGCGCGGAGCCGATTTGAACAACGGTATCTTCGGCAGCAATCTCAGCTCCGTGACATCGAAGCTTGGTAGTTCGATGGGCCTTTCATCGTCGATCGTTTCAAAACTCATGGCTTTTGCAGCACCACTTGCTTTGGGGTCGCTCGGCAGCGTTGTGAAAAAACAAGGATTGAATGCGTCGGGGCTCTCTAGTTATCTCGGTCAGCAGCGATCGTCACTCACCGGTCTCGTTCCGCATGGAGTCTTGCCGGACGCATATGATCGACCAGAGCAGCTTCATCGTGATGAGCGGGTTGTACGGGATGATCGCGTCGTGCACGATGAGCGCATTGCAAGAGATCGACATGTCGAACGTCGTGATGAAAAGAAATCGTGGCTGCCAATGGCGCTCGCGGCCTTGGTTGCTGTCGTTGTCGGTCTTTGGTTGATTCGCGGTTTCAATGCACGCCGTGAGGTCGCTCGCGCGCCGGCAGAAGCGGTTCGAACACAACCTGTGGCTCAAGTACCATCTGAGCAACCTGTCACCCAGCAGCCTCAGCAAGTTCAAGAAACCAATCAAATTTCTCAATATCTCGACTCAGGGGCGACCGGAGACGTGCCGAGAAACTTCCGTCTCGAGAACGTGAGATTCGTATCGGGCACAGCAGAGCTTGTTCCTGAATCCAACGACGAGATCAAAGAAATCGCCGATGCGATGAAGGCTCACCCGAATGCAAAAGCATCCATCGAAGGCTATACGGACGCCACAGGATCTCCGAATACAAACGTAGAGCTTTCAAATGATCGAGCGATCACAGTGAGAGACCAACTGGTTGATCTTGGTGTCGAAGCAGACCGCCTTCAAACAGCAGGACGAGGCGCCAACAACCCAGTCGCTTCAAACGACACACCCGAAGGCCGCGAACAAAATCGCCGCATCGAGTTCGTCATCATCTCGAAATAAGCCAAAAGGTACGCCGCTCCCAATGGTAGCAAACCCGCGTTAAACGCGGTGTTGCTACCATTGGGAGCGGCGTACCTTTTGTTACTTGCAGAGGGTGAGGGTTGGGTTTTTCCAGCAGGCGACTGTTTTGAAGATGGTTTGCTTGCGTTCTGTTTGACGTGGAATCACGTTTTCCATGTACCCAAGGTTAATCAATGAACCTTTTGGATTGTCGACAGTGCCGACCGCGCGGCCAGTGGGTCCGTCGTCCATTAGTCGCTTACGATCTTTTTCAGTCAAGGCGCGACGGAGATAGAACACGCGCAAATCTTCCCAGTTGTATGCGCTGAGTTTTGTACCGTGCTTTCCGTTGAACTTGTTCAAATCACTCTTCGCACGCAATGCCCATAATTCGTTGCTGTTGTAGGCTGAAATCGCTAGGCGCATGCCGAACTCTGTTGGCATTCCGTTTTTTCTAAAAATAGATTCAACAGCGAATCCTTTGTATGTGCTGCCATCTTTCGCGCGGATGTTTTTCTGAGACAGGATTTCAAGTTTATCGCGAAGGTCTTTGGCCGCGAGTCGAAGACTTTTGACAGGGTCTCTGCTTCCGCCGGTGAGACGTTGGAAGAGCCCGATTTCTCCGGCTGGGCCCGTTTTATCGCAGCGACCGCCGGTTTCTTGCAACATCATCGAGTAAAAGACTTCTTTTGGAATTTTAAACTGAGTTTCAACTTCTTTCAGGTGACGATCGAAAGTCGAAAGCTTCATTCCGCAGCTCTTCTCGAAATTTGAGCGAAGGTGCTTGAAGTCTTTGTTCGTACGGTTGCTGAAGCGTTTTCGAGTTTCGGCGGCATGGCCCAATGCTGGCGCCAACG
>DATLHP010000152.1:0-6052 GCA_035539835.1 Bdellovibrionales bacterium | reverse complement strand
CTGCTTCGATATTCGCCTGGCGCTCACGAAGCTCTTTGAGCTCATCATCCATTTTTGTGCGAGCTTCTTTGGTCGCCTTCTCAGCTTTCGTTTGAAGATCGTCGATCTGTTTACCGATTTGGCCGAGCTCAGTTTCCATGTTCTTCGTGAATTGCTCTTTGGCTGCTTTCGACTCAGCCTCAGTTGGCTCAGTCACTGTTGCAGCTTTTGGAGCCGCTGTCGAAGCGGCGGCCGGAGCTGACGCTGTCGTTCGGCTCGTCGTCGACTCGTTATGATTTGCGTGGTCTTCGCATGCGAGAGCTGATGCTCCGACGAGACTCAAACCGACGATCAAGATCTTATGTTTCATACTGTTTTCTCCTGACGAATGCAGCGAACGCGAGTCGCGCCAATCATGCGCGCCTCTGGGACAGCTTGCTTACAAGTATCGATGACATAGGGACAACGCGGATTCAGCTGACATCCCGGCGGGCGATGCAAAAGATCCGGAACCAAACCTGGGATCGTCGGCAAACGCGAGCGGAACTCTCCGAGCGAGTGTGATCCCGGGAGCGACGCCAAAAGCGCCTGCGTGTACGGATGCTTCGGTCGACGAATCACTTCTTCTTTCGGGCCCGCTTCCATCACATGACCGGCGTACATCACCAGGATGTCGTCGGCCATTTGTGCAACAACGCCGATGTCGTGCGTGATCAGAATCAAACCCATCTTACGCTCAACCTGGATTTGCTTTAGCAAAGCCAAGATCTGGGCTTGAATCGTTACATCAAGTGCTGTCGTCGGCTCGTCTGCGATCAAAAGATCTGGTGAACATGCGATCGACATCGCAATCATCACCCGCTGAGACATACCGCCCGAAAGTTGATGCGGATAAGAACTCAAGCGAAGCGCGGGATCTGGAATACCCACTTGCTTCAAAAGATCCGCCGCTTTTTCTTGAAGGTTGCCCTTCACTCCATGCGTGCGCAGCGCTTCTTCAATTTGGAATCCGACTGTAAAGCTCGGATTCAACGACGTCATCGGATCTTGGAAGATCATCGAAAGACGACCGCCACGAAGTTTCTGCATCTCACCTTCTGATGATTTCAGAAGATCTTTTCCGTCGAATAAAACTTTACCCGCCGGACGCGCGGTTGGCGGAAGAAGGCCCATGATGGCAAGACTCGTAACACTCTTACCAGAGCCCGACTCACCAACGATGCCGAGTGTGCGACCACGGTGAAGTTCGAAGCTCAAATCTTCGATGACGTTCACGAGACCGCGACGAGTTTCGAAAGCAACGCTGAGGTTTTGTACCGACAATAGTGGTTGGCTCATTTTTTCAACCTCGGATCGAGCGCGTCGCGCAGACCATCGCCCAAAAGGTTAAAGCCAAGGACGACGACCAGAATGCAAACGCCCGGATAAGTGACGAGCCAAGGAGCGCTCTCGATAAAGGCACGAGCGTCAGACAACATCGTTCCCCACTCTGCCGTCGGTGGCTTTGCACCCAAGCCCAAGAAACCAAGGGCCGCGACGTTTAAAATACCATCGCTGAATCCCAAAGTACCTTGAACGATAATCGGCGCCGTACAGTTCGGAAGAATGTTCGAGAAAACCTGCCTGAAAGGGCCAGCACCAAATGTACGAGCCGCGACAACGTACTGACGATTTTTTTCGACCATCACTTGCGCTCGCACAAGACGAACAAAACCCGGAATGACGGTGAAACTAACAGCGATGATCGCATTGGTTAGGTTCTGACCCAGCACTGTAACGACAACGATCGCAAGCAAGATCGATGGAAGCGCCATGCAGATATCAGTCAAACGCATGATCACCGTATCGACTTTGCCGCCAGCGTAGCCAGCGATGAGGCCAAGAAGTGTTCCAATCGAAAGCGCACAAACGACAACCAAGAAACCAACGCCCATCGAAACACGTGCACCGTAGATCAAGCGACTAAAGAGATCGCGACCGACGTCATCTGTTCCGAATAAGAACTGCGCATTGCCACCGGCCTGCCAAACGGGCGGCACAGAAAACATGTTTTCATGAATAAGAGCGGGATCGTATGGAGCAATCCATGGAGCGAACAACGCCACCAAAATGAAGAGAGCAACCAAGACGAGGCCAAACACAGCGCCGCGATTTTGTCTGAAGAAATACCAGAATTCGCGAATCACTTGCCGCCTCGCAGTCGTGGGTTCGCCCACGCATACGCAAGATCAACAACCAGATTTACGACAATAACGATCGTCGCAATCAACAGAATACCGCTTTGAATAACCGGATAGTCACGCTGAAGAACGCTATCGACAAGCCAGCGACCGATTCCAGGCCAAGAGAAAATCGTTTCAGTAAGAACGGCACCAGTGACGATCGTGCCGGCCATAAGACCGATCACCGTGATCACCGGAACGAGAGCGTTGCGAAGACCATGAATGAAGATGATGCGCGCGCGGTTCAAGCCTTTGGCCTTTGCCGTACGCATGTAGTCTTCACCCAAAACTTCAAGCATGCTCGAACGAGTCATACGAGCGATAACCGCAAGCGGAATTGTACCCAGAGCGATCGCCGGCAAAATCAAATGGGCAAGCGAGCTACGAAACGCGTTCCACGAATCATCAGATCGCCAAACGTCGATCAGATAAAAACCCGACCAACGAGGAATATCGAACGCAACATCGATACGACCCGACACCGGAGTCCAACCGAGTTGCACAGAGAAAAACAAAATCAGAATCAAACCCCACCAAAAAATCGGCATTGAATAACCGATCAGTGATGCAGTCATGAAGCTATAGTCGAAAATCGAATTGCGGCGAACAGCGGCGAGAACTCCGAGCGGAAGCCCAACCAGCGTCGCAAGAAGAAGCGCAACGAACCCGAGTTCAACCGTTGCGGAAAAGCGCTCTGTGAATTCTTCCATGACGGGAAGACCGCTCGTGATCGAATTACCGAAATCACCTTTGAGAGCGTTGCCAACGAATACGAGATATTGAGTGATGATCGGTTTATCGAGGCCGTAAGAAGCGCGGATCTGCTCAACAACCTCAGGCGATCCGCCTCGCTCTCCAAGAAGAACGAGGACAGGGTCACCAGGTATCATTCGAATCAAAGCGAAGGCCACAATCGAGATCCCGATCAGAGTCGGGATCACTTCAGCCATTCTTTTTAACAAATACGAAAGCACTTAAATCCTATTTCAGATCTACGCCGTAAAATTGATCAGTACCGAACGGGCTCATTTTGTATCCAGTGACGCGCTTATCGAGAGCGCGGAAAACTTTCGCGTGAGCGAGAGTCACCCAAGGCGCATCTTGCTTGAAGACAGTTTGCGCTTGCTCGTAGAGCTTCGTGCGCTGCTTTTGATCCGATGTCACTTTCGCTGCATCGATCAACTTCTCGTAGTTCTTGTTGCACCAGCGAGAGTAGTTCGAACCGTTCTTCGCAGCTTCGCAACCGAGAAGGACGTTCAAGAAATTGTCTGGATCACCGTTATCACCCGTCCAGCCAACCATGATCATCTGATGTTGGCCTGCGCGAGCTTTGTCGAGGTAAGCACCCCAGTCGAACGTGAGAAGATTTACTTTCACACCGACTTTCGCGAGATCCGCTTGCATCATCTCGCCCATTTTCTTTCCGTTGGGATTGTACGGACGAGAAACCGGAAGATACCAAAGCGTCGTTTCGAAACCGTTCTCGAGACCTGCTTGCTTCAAGAGGGCCTTCGCCTTCTCTGGGCTGTAGTCATAGTCTTGAGTCGCGTTGTTGTACGACCACATTGTCGGTGGAATTGGATTCTTTGCGACGGTCGCATTTCCGAGATAGATCGCAGTCATGTACGAAGCACGATTCAACGCATGATTGATCGCGCGACGAACCTCAGGTTTGTTGAACGGTGGCTTCTCGACGTTGAACGCGAGGTAACCGACGTTCAAACCTTCTTGCTCCATCACGTTGACCTTCGCATCTGCGCGAAGAGCCTTAACGTCTGCTGGAGGTGGCTCTGCAACGAGTTGGCACTCACCGCGCTTCAACTTCTGAATACGAACGTTCGGATCTTTAGTGATCGCGAAAACGAGAGTGTCGATTGGCGCTTTGCCTTCGAAATAGCTCGGATTCGCTGTGTAGCGAATATCGCTATCTTTGCGGTAGCTCTTGAACATGAACGGGCCAGTTCCGACCGGCTCGATATCGAGACGCTCTGGAGTTTTAGCCTTCATCATCTGATCGCCGTATTCAGCCGACAAGATGCTCGCGAAATCCATCGCCATGTTTGCGATGAATGGAGCTTCTGGATGAGCGAGCGTGAATTTCACGGTGTTGTCGTCGACTTTTTCGACTGACTTCAGAAGATTCTGCATATCCATCGAAGTAAAGTACTCGTAAACACCGCCGCTCACGTTGTGGAACGGATGATCTTTTTTGAACATGCGGTTGAATGTGAAGAGGACGTCGTCAGCGTTGAAAGCTCGCGTCGGCTTGAACTTATCTGTCGTGTGGAATTGAACGTTCTTGCGGAGATGGAATGTGTACGTCTTTCCGTCTTTCGAGATGTCCCACTTCTCAGCGAGTGACGGCACAACCTTTGTTGATCCGCGTTCGAAATCCACCAAGCGATTGTAGATCGGACGTGAACTTGCGTTGAACGTCGGACCATCGGTCGCAAGCTGTGGGTTGAAGCTCGATGGGCTCGCCTCAGAACAGTAAACGAAAGTCTTCGCTGCGAAAGCAGAACTCGAAAGCATGAGTACTGCGAAAAGAGACGCTAACTGACGCATCATTCCTCCATGGGTGAATTCATCTCAATGGAAACCTGACACAAGTATCCGGAACGATCCGAAAACTCAAGGAGGGCGCTGCTTTCCGGGCGGCTTTCGAGATTAATGCTGCGGAGTGCCGTTTAGGTTCCAATCGATCGGATTGAGACCCTGTTTTTCGAGGTAAGCGTTGATTTTAGAGAACGGTCGACTGCCCATGAATCCTCGCGAGGCCGAAAGTGGCGACGGGTGAACAGATTCGATCACGAAGTGGCGTTTTCGGTCGATGAACTGACCTTTTTTCTGGGCATAGGCCCCCCAGAGGACAAAAACGAGGTTCTCTCGCTTTTCATTGAGAAGCTGAATCGCTTTATCGGTGAATTTTTCCCAACCGCGATTTTGATGGGCACCGGCCTTCCCATCTTCAACAGTCAAAACACTGTTCAAAAGCAGCACGCCCTGTTGTGCCCATGGCGTTAACATTCCGCTCGGTGGCCGCTCGATCCCCAGGTCGCTTTTGAGTTCTTTGAAGATATTGAGAAGCGATGGTGGCGCCGGAACTCCCGGCTGAACCGAAAAGCACAACCCGTGTGCTTGGCCTGGGCCGTGATACGGGTCTTGGCCAAGAATGACGACTTTGACTTTTTCAAACGGAGTCGCATCAAACGCCGCAAACCAATCAGACGGTTTAGGATAGATTTTTTTTCCGCGTGCGAGTTCGCCTTTAAGGAATTGTCGAAGCTCTTGCATGTACGGTTGCGTGAACTCTTCGATGAGTTGGCGCTTCCAGCTCAAGTCCATCTTGATGTCGATTTCGGGCGATCCTGGTGCGAAATCAGAACGTGATGTTTGCTTATCCATATTTGCTCCGAGCTTGCGGCGAGAGTAGGCTCTCAGATGATGGCGCGCAAGCTTCCGTTTTCTTTTTATCAACGCGATACCGAAGAAGTCGCTCGTGAACTTCTCGGAAAAACTTTGGTGCATGTTTTAAAGACAGGTCAGCGCGTGAGTGGACGCATCGTTGAAACTGAAGCCTACCTTGGCGCTCGCGACGCTGCCGCACACTCTCGCGGAGGGCTTCGCAGCAAACGCACTGAATCGATGTTTCTTCCGGGCGGCCATGCCTATGTGTATTTGATTTACGGGATGCACTACTGCTTCAACGTCGTCACTCGCGAAGCTGACGAACCGCAAGCCGTTTTAATTCGCGCACTCGAACCCATCGAAGGAATCGAGTTCATGCGAAGACGACGCCGAGTGAAACGCGATCTCGATCTTTGCAGTGGCCCTGGAAAACTCTGTGATGC
>DATLHP010000151.1:0-5591 GCA_035539835.1 Bdellovibrionales bacterium | reverse complement strand
GCCGTCGGCGTCGTGTTGTCGACAACGACACTGCGAGCTGTACTGGCAGCATTCGTGTCGGTTGTCGAACTCGTTGCAACTCCTGCTGCAACTTGAACGCTGATCGAGCCGTCGCCTGTGCAACCTGTCACTGTGATCGTTGCACCCGCTGTTGTCGGCGTAACGATCTCGATATCAGTGCATGTCGCGCCACTTTCAACGACAACAAGACCTGCCGGAGGTGCTGAGCTCGTTCCTGTCGCTGCTGCGAGAGTCGTCGAATCGGCGTGCGTGAATGTCAGTACGAGCGTCGCCGTTCCTGTCGAATTGATGCCGACATTTCCGCCAGCATAAGTCGCGGCCGCAAGACTTGCCGTCGGAGTCACCGGAGTTTCAGTATCCGGATCTTCATGGACTTCTTTTTTAAGCGGCTGAAACGAAGAGCTCTTACAACCCACCATTAGCAAAACCAAAGATGCAGCAAGAACACGCGATGTAACGTTCATCGATAGAGCTCCATTGGTAAATCAGTAGCGCTCCTAACTTTAGCATCGAGAAAACGGGCGAAGCACGAACTGGCTCGGCCGCCTAGACGTCGGTCCTGGCGTCTTTAGGGAAGAGCTTCTCTATAAACAGAGATTCGTCCAAAATAAATCGCATATGAATACATCGCTGAAGCTCTTCGCCCTGGCCAGCCTTCTTTGTTTCTCAAATGCTTTCGCAGCTGAAGTCTCTAGCGCTGCTGCGAGCTCATACCGCCGAGAACTCACCGAAGAAAACGGGCAAACTGTCTACATCGTCACGCGACGAGCAACCCATCTCTTCATGATCAGCCGCGATCTCTACGGCGATGCGAAGTACTGGAGTCAAATCGCAGCCGCGAACAGCTTGAGCAAGCCCTACGATCTCGAAATCGGTCAGAAGCTCATTCTCAAAAGAGCTCCGACAACGACAGCGACCGAAGGAAATCGTATTCTCATGAAAGCTTGGGCGGGCCTTGATCGCTGGGACATCGTCGAAGGCATCGTGCTCAGCCAACAAGGACAGACAAAAAGCCCACCACAGATAGAACCGGCTCCGATTGCAGAAAAAGTAGAAACGCCTGAAGTCAAAGAAGAGCCTACGAGCAGCAGTGCCGCTCAAATCGAAGAGCTCATCAAAGCCGAGAAACCCCAACCCGAAGAGCCGGGCAAACAGGCTGAGCATTCAGAGAACGCCGTCTCTCACGACGGAAAATTTGGTTTCAGCGTTTCGCTCTTAGGTCTCGTCACCGAACTCGATAGCAACTGGGAGAGCGAGAACTCTCACACGGTTCTCTACACAGATATCGATTATGGCGTCGAAGCAAAGCTCGCCTACACTTTGTCAGATTCATTCTCACTGACTGGTTTGGCAGCACTCGAGCATCTCAAAATTCGCTCAAGCGACGATGGTACGGAAGTCGAAGGTAATGATCGCAATCTTCTGCATTTTGCCGTCGGGACTGGCTTCAGAGTCGCTCGCGGAATCGTGCTCTCACTCGCCTATCACTACAAAGAAGAACCTTTGGTTCGCCCAACCACCGAGAGTGCTGAGATCGAAACCTTGTTCTTATCGCAAATCTTGGCGGGGCCACGCTTCACCGTTATTCGAACGAATAGCTTCGAAACGGTTTTGGGTGCCGACTATCTCTATTCTCTAGCAAAAAACGAAAAGGGATTTGATTTGAAAGACGGCCAAGGCTTCGAGGCCTTTCTTGAGTTCGAAAACCACTTGAGCTTCGGAAAACTCCTTTACGGAGCAAAATACCGTCAACTCACGCAAGACACTTCTGAATCAAAAGATAGCCAGAAGGTCTACACTGCTAACCTCGGCCTTGGCTGGTAAAGCCTAGGCCTGCTATGCTGCGGGCGAATTCACATGAATAAGCCCAAAGTGTTCTTCTCCAGTTTTCGCGATGCCTTTCGTTTGCTTCCGAGAGTTTTCTCGGATGCTTGGCTTGTTCTATTGGCAATCCATTTCGGGCGCTCAATTTCGAGTGAGCTTTTCTCGTATGCAGCGCAAATGATTCAGGCAAAGGGCCGCGAAGACCTTGCCGGCCTTGGTCTCACAATCGGTCTGCAATTCATTTTCGAGATGGCGTGGTCTACGATTTGGGCTTTTGTTGCGATTCGAGTGACGCGCGAAAATATGATGGGGCCGACGGGTGTTCATCGTTCACCATTGAAAGATTTTGAGCATCTCTTGATCGAAGGAATTCGTGTGATGGCGGCGATCCTTTGGCGCATGCCATTGCTGATTGTTCCAGCACTGGTTGAGATCGTTCGGTTGAGTTTTGTTCCCCACGTCGTTCTTTTGGACCCAAGCTACGAGCGCGGAGAAACCGATGCTCTCACCAAGAGCCGAAGCGTCGTTCGGGGTCGTTTCATTGCTCTGGGACTCACTTGGATATTGTTTTTCGTGGTTTCAAGCGCCCCAGCGCTCACCCATGGCTCTATGAGTGAGTGGTTTTGGGAACGGCCGCTCGGTTTTGTGCTCGAAAGCCTTTTGACGCTTTTCATCAATCTCACTTTCGAGATCTTTCTCGTTGCGCTCTTTCTACGGATTTCTATGATTGGGAGCTTTGCGGCGAAAGACGCTGTAGGACAGGATTAGACCGATGCTCATCTTTGATTGGAAAGACATTCGTAACCGCGGACGCGGCCTCACTTTCGACGACGTTCTGATCGTCCCATCCCGCTCAGATGTTCGCTCACGTCGCGACCCTGTTTTGACAAGCAAACTGACTCGCGAATTCAATTTCGACACCCCGATCATTTCAGCCAACATGGACACCATCACCGAAGCCGAAATGGCGATCGCGATGGATAAGCTCGGCGGCTTCGGAATCCTTCACCGTTTCACTCCGATTGAAGAACAATGTGCACAAGCTCGCCGCGTAAAAGAATCCGGAGCCAAACACGTCGGCGCATCGATTGGCGTGAACACTGGCTCGACAGATGATTTCAAAGCACGTGCAAAAGCGTTGATCGACGCTGGCGTTGACGTTCTCACGATCGACATCGCACACGGCCATTCAGTTTCGATGATGGAAACTTTGAAGTGGCTCAAAGACACATTCCCAAAACTGCAAGTCATCGCCGGAAACATCGCAACTCCAGACGGCGCTCACGACTTGATTGAGTCAGGCGCTGACGCAATCAAAGTCGGAATCGGCCCTGGCTCGATGTGCACAACTCGCATCATCACTGGCTGCGGAGTTCCGCAGCTTTCTGCGATCGCCCTTTGTGCTGAAGTCGCAATTCCAAAAGGTGTTCCTGTGATCGCCGACGGCGGTATCAAAACATCTGGCGATATCATGAAGTGCTTCGCCGCTGGCGCAAGCTCGGTCATGCTCGGATCGATGCTCTCTGGCACGATGGAAACTCCCGGAGAAATCAAAGGCGGCCGCAAGCAGTATCGCGGAATGGCCTCGAAAGCAGCGCAGGTTTCTTGGCGCGGCGGCGTTCCTGAAGGAATGGCAGCCGAAGGCGAGTCGACTTTCGTTTCGATCAAAGGCACGGTTCGCGACGTCGTTCTCGAGCTCACTGGCGGCGTTCGCAGCGGCATGAGCTACGTCAACGCCACTTCAATCGCCGAAATCCGCGAAAAAGCCCGCTTCATCGAAATGAGCCCAGCAGGCTTCAACGAAAGCCGCGCGCACGGCGTTCAATAGAAGGTACCAGCTCGCTTTTTGGCCCGAGCCGCGTCATAAAGGCGGCACTCAAACTGCACTTCTCTTGCGTATTCGCATTCCAAAGCAATGGAATCCATGCTGGAGAAAACCGAGTGCCATCTTACGTCCGCCCGTTTAAAACCTTGGCAGCCCTTCCATTGGCGATTGTAACGAGCCTATCCCTTACGGGCTGCCCTCCTAAATCGCCAGACGCTGAATCAAAGACGGCGAAATCGAAGAAAACCAAGGTTTTCGTTCCACCGAATCCGTTCAATCCGAGCAAACCAGAGTCGACGATTCCAGCTCAGTCCAAAGTCAACTTCTGGGACGGGAAAGATACCGCAGCAACAGACATCAAAAATCAGTGCGCTGTCGATCTTTGCGGACCTGTTTCAGATGACCGATTTTCTATCGCGATTGAAGCAAGGTTGATTCCTATCGAAAATGGAGCGTCGATCTATGAAACCTTACGTTCCAAGATTGATAAAATCCATCGCATCGAGATCGAACGCACGGAATACGATCTTAAAAGATTCGAAGCTCTCGAAGATCAGATTCGTAAGGTGAAATTCAAAAGCAAATATGTTTCGCTAGCGAACGTGTTTTGGTTTTTCAATAATTTGACGAACGCCTTCAAAGCAGTTTCTAGAGAATTCGAAATCGACGAAACCAAACTAGCGGAGATCGTTGCGCAAGACGAATCTTTACGTTCGGAAAACGCTGAGTTGTTTAAGCAAATGTTCCGCATGTTCATTAAGTCCGATGCAATTACTCATTCGCGATTCATTTCCTTGATGGGAATTGAAACTTATCTTCGAGGCTCTTCTGACGATCAAGAATACAAAGCCAACCTAAAGCGATTCGCAGATCCCATTAAATTAAAAATCGAAAGACTTCGCAGCGAATTTCCAAACCTTCCACTCAAACCATCAAAGTCGCTGATCGCGATGTCTGAAGGGAAAGATACTGACGCCATAAAAGCGAAAGACGATCTTTCAAATGATTTAACAATCTCATTCATACACGACGCCATTTTTTCGACGGATCTCTTTACGAAAAGAAGCTTCGACGTCAATCATTCGGTCGATGAATTCAAAAGAGTAAAACTACCCACAGCAAAAACGAAAATTTCTAAAGAAGGCTCACTTCAGAACAAAATGAAGGGTGTGAGCGCATGTTTGATTGCTACTGCGCAAATGGCGACTGCCGACATCACCGATGCCGATATTCAAGCCGGAATTGAATTGAGTGAGGTGGTTCGTCGAGATGCCTTGCATGAAATTTCAAAAATGCGAATTTCGACGGATGCCAAGCTCAAGGTTCTCAAAAAAATCGAAGGCGTCGGCTTTAGCATGCCGCTCTCGACCAAGGCCCGAGCACAGAAAATCAGCGCAGAGCTCGATGAGAAAATTGAAAATCTTGAAAACGACATTCGTGTTCTTGAGAATGCTTCAGTAGAAGAATTCGCTCTCATGGTGGTGGCAGCGGCAGCACCATCAAAAGACGACAGGACCGCTATTCAGACTCTCTGCGAATCACATTACATTGGCGGATCGAGCGACTACACACTAACACTGACGGGGAAAATCAGCGTTAGTTGGCAATCGATAAAGAACAAATACACGGGTTATGGCGTGATGGCCCACGAAATGGGCCATGTTATCTCGGCCGCATTGAGAGAGACCGAGAGCAACAAGGCGAGCTACGACCTTTCTGCCTACGAAGCGGCAAAAACCTGCACAGCAATTCGCCACGGGTTAACTCCTGAAACTCTTGAGTCACATGATACTGAAGAGGATTTTGCCGACCTCTTCGCCGCTCACCTTACGAAACGACAGGCATCTCTGATGGCGACCAAGGGCAACTTCGGCTGCATCTTGCTCGGACACGACTCGAAGGTTTATGGCCCAGCGACGGG
>DATLHP010000150.1:0-4832 GCA_035539835.1 Bdellovibrionales bacterium | reverse complement strand
GCTCGAAGTTTTCGAGCGGAATTGGTCTTGCCCATCCTCTTTCTGAGCTTGAGCCGTTTTTCTCAAGACTAGAAAAGCGAACGCAGGAGTCCGAGAAAATTCGCGGACTCTGCCCAACCACTCACCTAGCCGGTCCATCGAAGGAAGCAAAAAAGCTCGGAACAGTGCTGAGTTTTTTGGGCATTGAGACGAATCCGATTTTATTTTTACTGACCAACACCATTTTGCCGTGGTCGGCGACGGGAACTTGGCTGCTTGAACGTCGTCGCCGCAAAATCGCAGAGAGTTTTCCGAATTGCATGCGTGAGCTTGCGCAGCTGGAGACTCTTGGCTCGGTCGTGCTTTTTGCGAAAACTCAGCCCACTGTTTTTCCGGATCTTGGAGCGCAGAAGCTTTCTTTTAAAGGTCTCTTTCATCCGCTGATTGATCGATCGCATGTGATCGAAAATGAGTTTGAATTCAAAGATGATAAATCTCTTGGTCTGATCACCGGGTCGAACATGTCGGGCAAATCGACTTTCTTACGAACCGTCGGCATTAACCAATGCCTTGCGAATATGGGCGCACCCGTTTTTGCCGAGAAATTCGCAACACGTCCGATGCAGATTGAGACCTGTATCGAAGTGAGTGATTCTTTGCGCGATGGTTTTTCGTACTTCTATTCAGAAGTACGTCGCTTAAAAGCGCTACTGAACGAGGCGACGTCGGGAAAGCCGGTTTTGTTTTTGATCGACGAGATCTTTCGCGGAACCAATAACCGCGAACGCCGTATCGGCTCGCGCGCGGTCATCAAAGAGCTTGCACGCGCTAAACAAGCTCAAGGGTTCGTTTCGACCCATGACCTTGAACTGAGCGATCTTGAAAAGAACGAGCGTGCGGTGATCAATCTTCACTTCAGAGAAGAGATCAAAAACGACCAGATGCTGTTCTCGTACAAACTGAAATTCGGCCCAAGCCCAACGACCAACGCACTTCACATCATGCGCAACGAGGGCATTCAGATTTCAGAAGAAGATCTGGTTTAACGAGTTTTCTGTGAGGCGATTGCACGTGAGATCGCCGGTCGATGCGCAGCCTGAACCGTTTTTACGGTTTTCTTCGGCAACATACGAGGGATCTCGCGAGCCTGTTTAGCAGGCTTTGCTTTTGGAGCAGGCTCAGAGGCGATCGAGCGCGCCTTTGATGACGGCGCTGTTTTCGCGACAGCTGTCTTTGCGACGGTCTTTTTGACCTTGTTGGCTTTTTTGATCAAAGCAGCCGTTTGCGCCGCCTTCACTTCTTTGGCTTTCTTTTCTGCTTCAACAGAAGCCAGAATTCGGGCCGTCTGCTCTTTGGATTGTTCGAAAGAGCGATATGCTCCCCACAAGCAGAATGTTGTTACGAGTAGAAAGCAGATGTTCCAGTACTTTTGCGATACATTCATGCCCGACTTCCAAAGCAAAGCGTGCACCGACTCAAACGGCTTTTAACCTCGGGTACCTGTCTAAGGACTTTACACTGCCTAGATAGCGTGGACGAGGGAGCGGTTAACTTTTCTTTACCGACCAATGCCCTGAGTTCTGTGAATATTGAGCAAATTCTAAGGTCCTGCGGTTGATAAACTTTTTCAGTTGGCTCCATCATCAAAAAATGAAGGAGTTGGAGTGAAGCGGATCCTTGTTTGTGATGACGATTCGGGAATGCGAACAGTCTTAAAGGCCTTTCTCAATGAGGCTGGTCATACTGTTATCGAAGCTCCGAATGGCCAAGCTGCCAAAGATCTACTGGGAAAATCAGAAAAAGTTGATCTTGTTATCTCTGATGTCCAAATGCCAGGTATTGACGGTATCGATCTGCTGAACTGGGTGCGGGCGAATATCCCAGTTCCATTCATTTTGATCACAGGCTTTTCGCATATTCTAGAAACGAAACGAGCTTTCGATCTTGGCGCCGATGATTTTTTAACGAAGCCCTTTCGTTACAAAGAAGTTCTCGCCTCTGTTGACCGAGTTCTGGGTCTCGCCGCTAGCGACGGGGAAAAACAAACGGCAGCAGATGAGTATTGTCGAATTCCGATCGAAGATTTCGTCTCGAGCACGGGCGTGCAAATGAACGTGTATATTCGTCTGGGCGAAAACAAATTCATTCGAGTCGCGCACAAGGGTGACCCTCTGCCCGAGCATCGAGTGGATACGTATAAAGCCAAGGGTATTTCGCATCTCTTTGCCAAGAAAGAAGACTTCGCCCTGCTCGTGGGCTTTAGCCTGAACCTTTCAAAAGTCGTGCAAGCGAGCACGAGCGTTCCGGTCGAAAAAAAGATTCGCTTTCTTCGCTACACTTCTGAACTCGTTCTTGAACATGCGGCTGTGAACGGAATCGACAAACAAGCTTTCAGCCAAGCCAAAGACTTTTTGGACGTTTGCGTTCAAGTGATCACCGAAAGCGATACGCTGACGAAGGTTCTCGATGCCCTCAATAGCCATTCCGATTGGCTGTACGCGCACAGCCTTGGCGTAAGCCTTTACAGCATCATGATCGGCAAACAGCTCAAGTGGTCGCGACATTCGACGATGTTTAAACTTGGCGCCGCTGGTCTTTTTCATGACATCGGTCAAAAGGAAATCGACCGCGCTCTTCTAACAAAACGACGCTCACTGATGAGCAAAGAAGAACGACAGCTTTTTGAGACCCATCCGACACGAAGCAAAGAGATTCTTCAGGATCTTGGCGAGCTTCCACATGAGATCGCTCAGATCGTGCATGAACATCATGAAGACTGTACGGGCCGAGGCTACCCCCGCCAGATCGAGGCTCAAAAGGTTCACCCCCTTGCGAAGGTCATCGCGATCGCGGATCGGTTCTGCTATCTGGCGATGGATACGCCGACATCCAAAGGTTGCAACGCAAAGACCGCCCTCGATCAAATGGAAGTCATGTATTCGGGCGAAATGGATCGAGGCGCATTCTTAGCGCTTAGACAGCTAACCACTTAGAAGAAATGCATAATCCCGCCAGGCGGATTGACGCCGCCGGGCCCGGCCGTATAAATCTAGCGATCTCATGAATTCTCAAGCCATCCAAATTGCAGCGTTTTATCATTTTCAAACCGTTCCGGCAGACCAGGTCGAGCGCTTGGCTGAACAGCTTGAAACAATGGGCCGCGAACACGGACTGATGGGTCTGATTATCTTCGCGACCGAAGGTATGAACGGAACGATCTCAGGTCTCACGCGAGAGGCCGTCGTGACGTATCTTGATGAAGCCTGCAAGCTTCTTGGCTTTCCGAAAATGGATCCAAAATGGTCTGAGGCTCCGAGCTGGCCATTCCGTCGTTTCAAAGTCGCTATTCGCGAAGAGATCGTGACGCTCGGTAAACCAGAAGTTCAACCGCTGACTCCAAAGAGCCCGACTCACCTTTCGCCGGACGAATGGAACCGTGTTCTTGAAGAAGAAGATTGCGTCGTTCTTGATACGCGCAATTGGTATGAGACGCGCATCGGGACTTTCAAAAACGCGATTGATCCGAAGCTGAACGAGTTCAATGAATTCAGCGATTATGTTAAGCAAGCCGATCTCCCGAAAGACAAAAAGGTTCTGATCTTCTGCACGGGTGGCATTCGTTGCGAAAAAGCGATTGTCGAAATGAACCAACAAGGCTTCGACAATGTCTACCAACTCGATGGCGGAATTCTGAACTATCTCGCCCAGCATCCGAATCGCAATTTCGACGGCGAATGCTTTGTCTTCGATCATCGCGTTGCGGTTGATCAAGAGCTCAAGCCATCAGCGCAATACAAACTCTGCCCTCACTGCGGACAACCGGCTGAACAGAAAATCAATTGCGCTCATTGCGATGTTGAAGCGGTCGTTTGTGTGACTTGCATCGCTGACGCCGACAAACAAACATGCTCGAAGAACTGCGCGCATCATCACCGCTTGAACCCAAGCAAAAAAGGTCGCGGCCAAGGCGTGAACTATCGCTTCAAACAACCGACGACAGAGCGCTCGCACAAGTCGAAGCCGTAAATCAGCCTCCGCAAGTCGTCTTCGTCTTTCTTGACGGAAATCCTATCGAGTTGTCGATCGTATTGGACGCATTTCACGAGCGTCTAGACGACTTTTCAGATGGCTAATTCGCATCTCTCTTCAAAAAAATTTTTGGTGCTAACTAGTGCGCAGTTTCAAGTCTCTGCTCCACAAACTGTTCTTTGAAGGGAAAATTCTATGAAGAATATCGTAATGGCTCTTGTTGCATTGATGACTGTCTCTGCTTCTTCTGCACACGCTGATGTTTCTGGTCCGGTTTGGGCCTGCAAACTTTCAGTTCATGAGATTCAAGGTAAAGGTGTCTATCTTGGCTTTGGATTCACGAAGCTCAAAGGTACTGGCAAATTGACGTGCGTCAGCGGTATCGACGTATCTAACGACAAAATCGGCTCGAAAATCAGCACACCAGTCGCAGTTGAAATGAAAACTCTCGGTGCAGGTCTCGGCTTCAAAAAAGTAAAGACCCTTCACTTGGTGAGTGCTGCGTTCAAAGTAGCTAATCCAAGCAACGTCTTCGGTGACTACCAACTTGTTAACCTTGCTCCGAACATCACTGTTCTTGGCACAGGCCTCGGCGCTTCAATCGGTCTCGAACTTCGCCACAAAGGACTCAAAGGCATCGGCTTCGGAGCAAACCTTCAAGCGACAGACGCAGCCGGCCTCGCTGCAACAGTCGACGTGCTCTCGAGCATGAAAATCAAGCCAATCGAAGAGTAATAGAAGGAACGTGGACGGACCTTCACCAACGGAAGGTCCGGGCCAAAGCCGCCGATCAATAGTCTAGAAGATTAGGTCGAGCCGAATCG
>DATLHP010000149.1:0-3080 GCA_035539835.1 Bdellovibrionales bacterium | reverse complement strand
AGCCAGATCGCTCTATCGTTTAATAATCTTCTCGACATCATCGCTCCGGCGACGTCGGAACTGAATCTCTAAGGAAAGGGATAGAAAATGAAAAGGCTTAACCTCTTTCTCGCTTCTCTCATCCTAGTTTCGACAGCAGTCGCTACAGCAGACAATAGCGCAGGAACCTCAGGCGGCGCAGCCGTCGTGGTTGGCGATGGCACCTTCGAAGGCACTGATGGCTCAGTACCCGCTCCGTTCTGTGCGAAGTGCATGGATCAATCAGCTCTCATCAATGAGGCAATTTATCCGGTCGGAGCCGCGGCCGCTCCGGCTCCAGTAAAGACCAAGGGCGCCGTCGATGGTGGCAGTGGCGGCGGTTGATCTGTCTCAAAATGAGACATAACCCTGTCTAACTCAAAGACAGCTGTTTATAGAAATGAGCCGTGTGACCCACGGCTCATTGTTTTTCTGGCTCCTGAACGTTTTAAGCGTTTTCCGAGATCAGGAGATGGCACATTTCTCGAATAAGAAGAGAGTAGACCGTCTTGGAGGCACTATGAAGCGTCAGGCAGTTCTCTTAGTTACAGCATTCGCTTTCTCGTCATCGAGTTTCGCGGCAATCCGCGGAATCGCTTCTGTCGAGACGCGTCCCGAGGTCAAGCCCGCAGTCAGCTCGAATCAACCCAGCGGCGGGAAGAAAAGCTTCTGCACAAATGCAGAAAGCGGAACGATTTCGAAAGCAAACTACATTCTTCCTTCAGGCGAAGGAAAGTCTGATGTTCGCTCGGCTCTCGTAAAACAAACGGCTATTTAATTATTCGTCTTTTGACCGAAGTAAGTGGATGCTCGCGAATATCCTTCGGTCGCCGCGTGCACGGCACCTTCCGCCACGACCCGAAGTTCCTCAACGGCACTCGACTGCTGAATCCAACGAAGTGAATGTTGTTCTATCGTGCGATTGCCCACTCGCATTTGCATAAAAATGAGCATCACCAATGTCGCCACAATACACTTCACGACAAAAAGAAAATCACTCATGCGCCCCTCCTAGGCTCTGCTTCACCGCTCGTACAAGATCCTCAGCTTTGAATGGCTTCACGACGAAGCTGCAACAGCCAGCTTCAAGTGCGCGGACAACCATCGTCTCCTGATCTGCTGTCGAAAATGCGATCATCTTCACTTTCGAATCGAAACTCGCGATTTCGCGCGCAGCCTCGATACCACTTTTATTGGGCATGATGATGTCGAGCAAAACGACGTCGGGTTTCAAAGTCTTTGCAAGCTTCACTGCCTCGTTGCCGTCAATGGCTTCGCCGACGACTTCGATGCCGACCTTCTCGCAGACGTTGCGAACGATTTCTCGAATGAATGGAGCATCGTCTGCGACGACTAAGCGGATCATACTTAGAGTTTACAGCTGAGACTTTGTGAGAACGAGAACTATGGACAGCTCCGGACCCCAGGCTAGCCTAGTTACCCCAAGTGTAGCCGAGCTGAATCATCGTGAATGAATTCGTCACCGAAACGCCTGATGGAGCCACGCCAGTCACTGGATCGGCCAATGTTGCTGGACCAGAGAAAAGATCTTTTTCAACAACGTGCGAGAGTTTGAGGAACATCATGCTCGTCGCATCGAAACGAATGTTCGTTCCCAAGCTCATGCCGACCTGTGTAGCGTCGACATTTCCACCCGATTGAAAGTCGATCTCTGTCTTGCTTTCGCGATGTTGAAGTTTCGGAGCGACCGAAAATCCCAAAGTCCATGAACGATAGGGATTTGCTGGAACGTCGGCGTCGACTGAAACACGAATGCCTGAGCTTTTAAGTTTTGCTCTCGTTTGAGCGTCGCTCGGCGCACGGAATTCATACTCCATGTAGTCGATTCCGGCGCTCAATGATGGGGCCATACGAGAAACGCCAACAAAGCCGCGTGCGCGCAGTCCTGCAGTGAACCACTGTTGCGCCGCCGCTACGGATCTTGAACCGTCGCGTGAATCAGAAACGCTAGAGCTCAACGTCCCGAGGTACGAAGTCTGAACGGCAATCGATGGATTGAACCACACTCGTGCCTCAGCTGCGATGGTCGGAGCCGATGTGTTGTAGTTGCGATACGAATAGCTGCTTTCTGAAGCGTTGTACAAGTAACCTGGTGCAACACTGATTTCCATTAACACTCTTCGCCGCGCTTCTGGCGTCGCCTGTTGCGCAGCTACCGCTTCGGCCGGTGCTTGTGGAGCCGATACTTGCGGTGGAATGGTCTGCGGAGCCGTCAACTCGGGCGGCGCAGGTTTTTGTGGCGCTACAGCTTGCGGAGGCTTTGGAGCTTGAGGCGCTGGCTGAGCTGTTGCTGCGGGAGCAGGTGTCGCGACCGGAGTTGGCTCAGTTTCAGAACGTATTCCTCGCGACGAATCTTTCTTCGCTTCGTTCTTAGGCCGAACTGTGTACCGTCCAGAGCCGATACCAGTCTCGCGAACGGATGCGTCTCCAGTCGAATTCAAAAGCAGCGCTGACGATGGATCAACCTGGCCCCACGACCCTTGAGCGATCAGAAGGAGTGAAAAAAGTAATGCTGTTGAAAAGCCTGCGCGCATACTGACTTTTCGGCTTTCATCGCCCCTCGCTTGAAGAAGTACGCCATTCTCTAGACCACCCCGACCCCACCCGATTTGCATTCGGAAAATCAGTTCGGCAAAATAGGTTTATGCGACCTCAGCTTGATTCAGTTTTGCGCAGCCTTGTCGGTCTTATCACGTTGTCATTGCTGGCGATTTCTATGCCGTCTCTGACCAAAGCCCAGCCCGTTGAAAGATCCTCAACTTATGTGAGCCAAATCGACAGCGATCTCACCATTCGTCGAGTCACTTTGCTGCCTGTTTCGGACAATATCGAAGGCATTTACGCTCGGCCGATCGAGGCGCAACTTCTCGAACTCATCAAAGGCACTCATCGTTGGGACTTCGTCGAATCAGGGCTCGCCGCTCCGGCTGCAACACTGATTGAACTCGAAGAAAAACCGACTCTCGTTCAACAGGCTCTCGCAGCGAGCGACGCCGATGCGACATTTGCCGCAAGCGCAACGCGAGGACCAAGTGGTCTAT
>DATLHP010000148.1:0-2584 GCA_035539835.1 Bdellovibrionales bacterium | reverse complement strand
AGACCGACCGTGCGTAACCAACAGCCAAAAGGTACGCCGCTCCCATTGGTAGCAATAGTGCGTCTAACGCACTATTGCTACCAATGGGAGCGGCGTACCTTTCGGTACTTAGCGGACGATGCCTTTGTACATGTAGGCGATGCCCAAAGAGACTGGCTTGAATTCGCATGAAGCGAAGCGGCCGGTTTTCTCCATGAGGGCTAAGAATTCTTCGCGGCACGGGAACTGTGCTGATGAATTTTGAAGATACTCATACGCTTGGGCGCGACCGGTGACGAGGCCACCAAGTTTTGGCAAAACGTGTTTCGAATAAAGATCATAGGCTTGTGCGAAGCCTGGCATTTTCGGCTGACCGAACTCGAGAACCATAACAGCGCCGCCGGGACGCACGACTCGTGCGAGTTCTGACAAGCCCTTCACTGGATCTTCGACGTTGCGAATTCCAAACGAGATGCTCGCAATATCAAACGATGCGTCGGCGAAGTTCAGCTGAGTCACGTCGGCCTGTTCGAAGCGGATCTCAAGTCCACGCTTCGCAGCTTTTGCTGGAGCCGGTTTCAACATTTCCGGAGAAAAGTCAGTTCCGACAACGCGACCGTTGGGTACGACAGCGAGTTTGAATTCAATCGCGAGATCACCAGTGCCAGTCGCGCAATCAAGGACGCGGTCGCCGGCCTTTGCGCCGCTTAAGCGAACCAGAGATTTGCGCCAAAGGTGGTGGATTCCGCCAGAGAGAATGTTGTTTGCGCGATCGTATCCAGGCGCGATTTCGTTGAACATCGCGCGAATTTTTTCGGCCTGCGGGCCTCGAACGTCATTTTGATTCACGGCTGCGTTCCGATTTCGCGGCCAAGAGCACGTGCAACAGCACTGACTTTTGCGATGATGTCTGTGAATTGCGCGAAATCGAGTGCTTGGTCAGCATCTGACAACGCTTCCTTCGGGCGTGGGTGAACTTCGATGATCAAGCCATCAGCGCCAGCGCCGACAGCGGCAAGTGACATCGGGCCGATCAACTCTGGGCGACCTGTTCCGTGAGAAGGATCGACAATCACTGGGAACGATGTGTGTGCCTTCAAATACGCAACAGAGTTCAAATCGAGAGTGTTGCGAGTTGTTGGTTCGAAAGTACGAATGCCGCGTTCGCAAAGAAGAACGTCTTCGTTTCCGCCTTTAACAACGTAATCGGCAGCTTTGATCCACTCGTCGACTGTTGCAGCGAATGCGCGCTTCAGAAGAATCGGTTTTTTGAGACGACCGAGTTCTTTCAAGAGTTCGTAGTTGTACATGTTGCGCGAACCGACCTGGATCATTTCAACGTGATCGGCGATATCGCTGATCTGTCGTGGATCTGTGACTTCGCTCACAAGCGGCATGTCGATTTCGCGCTTCACTTCGCTAACGAAGCCGAGCGCAGATTCACCGATACCTTGGAACGATGTCGGCGCTGTACGCATCTTGTAGATGCCGCCTCGAAGAAACGTCGCGCCAGCTGCTTTAACTCCACGAGCTGTTTCAAGAAGATGTTCGCGCGATTCAATCGAGCAAGGGCCGGCAATGACTGCAAGGCGTCCACCGCCCAGCACCACTGGTTTCCCGTTGAAGTTCAATCTGACAGGCCGAGTCTTGTGCGTCATTGCAACCCTAACATTCCGGAACTATACATCGACATTCGATGATACCCGAGTCTCCATTCAACAAAATCGCCTTCGACGAGTTTCTCTTAAACGGCTGGCTCGTGAGCGAAGGCCCTGATCACCTCATCGTTGGATGGGGAGCGTGGCAAGAAGGCACGAATCCGAATTCGGAAATCGCATCCGTCTACGCGCCCGATTTCTATCTGAAGACCGCTCGCCCTTGGCGAATGACCCAGCAGTGGAGCATCGTGACACGAGAGCTTTTCGCATCTCTTGTCTTGGCGAAGTTGGGCAGTAAAGTCAACGCCGATGCTCAAGGATTCCAATGGGTTGAGCCTTCTTTCAGCGACTTTAAAAGCCAGTTCGAAAGCATCCAAGAAGGCCGAAGAAGCCGGGGTTTGATCAAGGCTGTGCCGATCGTCCACGCGCAAGCCCGCGAGATCATGAGCCAAGAGCGGCTTTTGCGAATTCTGAATAAACTGGCGAGCCTTCCGAGTTCCCTCTTTGCTTACGGGTTTTGGGAGGGTGGAGCTGCCAACGGAGATGTTCGAGCCGGTCTGATCGGGGCCACCCCAGAAATTCTTTTCATCGAAAATGAGGGGTTGGTATCAACGGTTGCCTTGGCTGGAACCCGCGGCAAAACGCCTGAGGGTGGGGATGCAGAAAAGCTTCTGGCAGACCCGAAAGAGCGTCGTGAGCATCAACTCGTGATCGATGACATCATGGCGGTGCTTTCGAAGCATAGCGATGTCTTGGTGAGTGAGACCTTTGCGCAAGAACTCCCCACACTTTTCCACTTGAAGGCCGAGATTCGAGCCGAGTTCGACGAGCCAGTGTCTTTTGCGACGATGGCTCAAGAGCTTCATCCGACTCCAGCCCTCGGCGTCTCGCCTAGAAAACTCGGTTTTGACGAAATCGCTCGTTGGGATGATGTCACTCTTCGTGGT
>DATLHP010000147.1:0-3329 GCA_035539835.1 Bdellovibrionales bacterium | reverse complement strand
GGTTAGTACTTATGCGGGGTCTTGGTTTTCGGTCGAGCGTGCGCGAGACGATGCCTTTGACCTTGATCGGCCTATTTTTCAACTTCGTGATGCCGGGCGGAGTCGGCGGCGACGTCGTAAAGGGCTATTACTTGCTGCAAGATCACCGCGATCGAAAATTGGCGGCGGTGGTTTCGATTTTCATGGACCGCATCATGGGCTTTTTCATGATGGTGGCGACAGCATTCTTCGCGCTGTTCTTGAGCTGGGACAAGGTCAACACAATCCCTCAGCTAAAGTCGATCGCGCTCGGTGTGACAGTGTTCTTTCTCGCCTTTTTGTTTTTCTTCGCTCTTTCATTATCTCGTCGAGTCGGGCGCGCTGACTTTTTCTTCAATCGCGTCCCGGGCGGCGAGAAAATTAAAAAAGTTTATGAAGCCCTCCACACTTACCGTGGCTCAAAACGGTCGCTTCTGGTTGCTGCAACATTGAGTTTGCTTGGCCAGCTCTTGATCGTGTTACTGGTTTATGTGGTCGGCCAAGCCTTGGGAGTCGATCAAGTGCCACTCTCGATGTATTTCTTCTTGGTGCCAGTCGGATCGGTGGTGCAAGCGCTTCCGCTCTCGCCAGCGGGGATCGGTGTCGGGCAAGCGGCATTCTATTTTCTTTTCAATCTCTATCTTGGATTCGAAAGTCCTATCGGGCCGACAGCGGTGACGTTGATGCAGGTTTTGAGTTTCGGATGGGGACTCTTCGGAGCTTTCTTCTACTTGCGCCGAAAAAAACCAAACGCCGTTCCGATCGCTTGAGGCTTGCGCAATGCAGGTCAAAGAGAAGCTCTTCATTCTTCGTAAAACTCGTTACGGTGACACCGATCTGATTCTGTCGTGTTTGACGGCACAAGGTGCGCGTATCAGCTTGATCGCACGCGGAGCCGTGAAGAGCCGAAAGCGTTTTGGCGGAGGAGTTCTAGAGCCAACACACTACGTGCTCGCGGTTTATGAAGACAAATCATCAAAGTCGTCTTCTGAAAATCCGCTGCACACTCTGAAAGAAGCAAGTCTCTTGAATGCGTTCGAAGGCCTGCGCACGGATTATTCGCGTATCGAAATCGGTCTTCAATTTGTTCAATTGATCAATGATGTCGTTCGAGAAGGTGAAATTGATTCTTCGGAACTTTTCAATCTCTTAGGCAATGCACTCAAAGCCGCAGAGACAAGTCAGAATCTCGAGAATCTGAAACTGCATTTTGATGTGAAGCTCTTAGCAAGTCAGGGCGTTCTTCCGCTTGAGGGCGATGAACAACGATTCATGTCAGAGCCCATCGCCAAACACGAAACAATAGAAATCGGTCCGCCAGCGGCGGCCGAATTGAGACGAAAAATTCGTAGAGTGTTGGCCGAGTATCTCGGCCGTACTATGTAATCAGAATCCAACGGCCGCGGATGCCGTGAGCATCGCTGTGATCTTGTCGTATTTGTATGAATCGACGTTGGAGTTGTTGGCGTTGTAGCTGACGGTGAATCCGCTGCTCCACGTATCACTCAATTTTTTTGTGAGACCGGCTGTGCCTGTGTAGCTATTGTCGACGCGTCCAAGATTGTGCGCCGGGTAGTCTTGAAGATAGTAAGCAAGTTTGAAGTTTGCCGTCGTCTGCCAGAAAGAGGGGATGATGTAGCCAAGACCGATATCGACTCGGTTATAGGCAACGTTGCCACCACGTGCTTGGTTCAACGTGAGCGCCGCTTCCGGAATGAGAATTTTCGTTTTGTCTTCCGAGACGATGAGTAGGTTCGAATTCGAAAATTTGACCTTGAAGGCATCAGCATCGTCTTCGGAGCTAGTTACTCTGGTTTTCGAATCGTCACTTCGGAGTTCTATTCCGTAGGTGGCAAACCACGTTTCATTCATTACGAACAGGTTGTTAAAGCCGGCATAGAACGACGCGAGAATCTCTTTGGTAGTGTTGTCTTCGATCGACATGTAGGTCGTTTCATATCCCGGGATGACATCGAGTTTATAACCTTTGCCGAAAACCATCCCTTTGTAGGTCCATGGAAAAGTCAGAGTCGCAACGTTCGGATCCGCGTTGCGGAAACTTTCCGTCGTTTGGAAGCTCGTATCAACCGTGTACATCGTTAGAAGATCAAGCTGAGCTGCGAACTCGCGTGTTTCTGTGTAGACCGGGCGGTACTTCGCCGAGCCTGAGAGCAGCGTGCGGTATCCGGCCATGTCACTCGGTGAAGTATTTGTACTGGTGGAAGTAAGAAGAACGTTTGAATCGTACATTTCACCGATAGTGAGTAGAAGCAGCCAGCGTCTTTTAGCTTCTTCTTCGAATTGGCGATAACGCAAAATCAATTCGACCTGATTTTCGGCTCGCGCATCGAGATTTGGATCTTTCGACGTGTCGAGTACATCTTGAAAAGCTTTTTGCGCCGGCTCCCAATTTCTTTGTTCGAAGAGTCCCATGCCTTGATAAAAACGGGCTGATGGACTCAAGACTTCATCTTTCGAGGCGACGACTTTGTCGAAGGCTTCGTTTGCTTGCGCAAACTCTTTCAAGCGAAAGTGGGCGAGGCCGGTGAAATAGTTGCGCTCAACTTGATTGACGGTCGGATCATCCGCCAGCCTAAACATTGCAATGGCGCGATCGAAATCATCGAGTTTGTAGAGCGTAACGCCATACTGAAAGTAGAGAATCCGATTTTCGGGATTGAGATTGAGTGCTTCAGCAAACTTCTCTTTCGCCTCGCGATACTTCTCTTGTTTGAATAAAGCCAATGCCTCATCGCCGAGAACTTTGGATTGCTGACGTCGACGTTCTTTTTCTGCGGCGCCAAGCTTCGCCTGTTCAGCACGTAGAGTTTCGAGCCGTTTTGCTTCGAGCTGCTCGAGGCGAGCGCGCTCACTCATGGCTTTGGCTTCAATCTCCTTCCGGCGGAGTTCTTCTGCGAGTTCAGCAGTAGCCACCTCAGAGTCCGAAGGAAATTTTTTGGCTTGGGAATTTTGTACGATCGTTTGTTGTTCGAGGCGATATGCCTTCGCCGCTTGCCGAGCCTGTTCTTTCGTGTCGAAAACTTCTGCCGTTTGCTGGCCGTCTTTCGATCGGCGCAAGATAAATGGCTTGCGCTTTAGCTTGTTGGCGAGAATCTGTGCGGTGATCTTTTGCAAGCCGGCTTCAGAAACTGCGAGGTCTTGTGGTGGAATAAAGAACTGAGCCTGTAGCTGATCCGAGTCTTTGAAGCCAATCGAATAAAGGCCTGAGAAAATCGATGAATCAGGGGCCGTTTCGATCAAGCTAATGCGAACAATGCGGCCGGATTCAGAGGTGCGAAGAAGGGCAATAG
>DATLHP010000146.1:0-14640 GCA_035539835.1 Bdellovibrionales bacterium | reverse complement strand
TCTCGGAACTGAACCGACGCTTGGATTAAGATTTTTGAATATGAAATTTACTGCGATTGCACTCACCGTTTGTTTTGCCTTCACTTCCGTTGCAGAGGCCTATATTCCGCACAGCCGCACGATCATTGGTCGTCTGGCGCGCAATCAGGGCAAAGGCGCTTATGCAATCGAACAAGAAATCGAATTTAAGCAAGGAACCGAAACCACAAAAGTTCGCGAGCGTTGGATCGTCGATGATGCGGCGGCAATGCGACTTTCTGTTTCTGGGCCCGGCGCAAAATTCGTAGGCGTATATCGCGCAAAAAATCGCGTCGTCCCGGATCTAAAAGGCGGATGGTCGAACGGAGTTCCTGGCGCTGAATTCGTTGAGCCTTTTGCTTACGCTCGTTCGACATCAGAAATTCTTCGTCTACTCAATCACTCAGGCATCGTACCGGGATCGTTCTCGCGCGAACGTCCGCAGTTCAATCCGAATTCAAAAACTCCATACACTCCTGAGCCGCTGGTTCGCCTCGGTCGCGTCGAAGGTGTCGTGACTTATGTTTTTGGTACCCCGTCTCCGGCAGATCAAAGCAAGCCCGGCGCTTGGATCGAGCAAGACAGCTTCTTGTTGCGCAAACTTCGTTTCCCATCGAATGCAGAAGTGGTTGCAAGCCACTTCGGAAGCTTCGATTCAGGGCTCAAGCTCCCTAAAGAGCGCAAAATCACTTGGGGTGATCGCACAGCGACCATCCACGTTATTTCGGTAAAGTCGATTCCATCTGCACAAGCGCAGAAACTTCTCTCATCGACGACGCTGACTCCCAACGACGCTCGCGAAGCTCAGCTTCCTGAAATCGCTAAGGAGTTCTACTCGAGGTTCAGATGAGTTCTGGCCACGAGGAATATTGGAAGGTCGCGGTCGAAGCACCGCTCCCTTCCAGCCTCACCTATCGTGTCTCCGATGAAATGCGCGCTGAACGAACTCTTGAGCGCGGACTTTCTGTCATGGTCCCTCTCGGAAAACGACGAGTTGCCGGCGTCCTTCTTGGTCCCGGCACAAACGAAGGAACATTTAAACTCAAAGATATCGATTCTGTCGTCGGCGACCGCCCTCGCCTCCCAGAATCATTCATGAATTGGATCGAGTGGCTTGCTAGTTACTACATTCATCCCGTCGGACAAGTCAGCGAGATGGCTTTTCCGCCGCTCGAAAAAACGGTTAAAGAACGAAAGTCCAAAAAAGCTCCGGTCACCCCAACCCTCGAAGCTTCGACGCCGCCACAACTAACGGCAGAACAAGCGACAGTGATTTCTGCAATTCGATCACAACCAGGATTCGCCGCCCATCTCGTCCATGGCGTTACAGGTTCCGGAAAAACTGAAATCTACATGAGTCTTCTTGAAGATGTCGTCGCCCGAGGACAACAAGGCATCGTTCTGGTTCCAGAAATTTCTCTGACTCCGCAGTTGATCGAACGCTTTGTGCGCCGTCTCGGCGATGCGGTCGCCGTCATTCACTCGCACCTTACTCCACGCGAAAAAACCAATCAGTGGTGGGCGATGCTCGAGGGGAAAAAGAAGATTCTCATCGGCGCACGATCTGCTCTTTTTTGCCCGCTTCCGAACCTCGGGATGATCGTCGTCGACGAAGAGCACGAGTCGTCTTTCAAGCAAGACGAGAAGCTAAAATATCACGCGCGTGATGCGGCAGTGATGCTTGCGAAATTTTCGAACTGCCCAGTCATTCTTGGTTCAGCGACTCCGAGCCTCGAGACCTGGCAGAACGCACAACTCGGTCGCTACAAGCTTCATCAACTCAAAGCTCGCGTGGCTGATCGCGCGCTTCCGACAATCGAAGTCGTCGATCTTCGTAGCGAACGCGATGACCGACGAATCGCAGGAAACAGTGATCTTCCGTTCTGGTGCGGAGAAAAACTATTTACTGCCATCGAAGAGACCCTCGATAAAAAACAGCAGGTCGCACTCTTCTTGAACCGTCGCGGTGTCGCACAAGCCGTCGTATGCCCTGACTGTGGCTGGGTTCCTGCTTGTCCGAACTGCGAAGTGAAGCTCACGCTGCACGGAAAAAGCCATCTCTTATGCCACTACTGCGACTATCACGAAACGATGAGCGAATACTGCACCGAGTGCAAAGTAGGCGAACCAAAGCCGATGGGGCTTGGCACTGAGCTCATCGAAAAAGATCTCGGAAAACTTTTTCCGAACGCACGCATCATTCGCATGGATCGAGACGAAATCAATACGCGCGAAGATCTCGAACGAGCCGTGAAATCTGTAGAAAATCGCGAAGTCGATATTTTGGTCGGCACGCAAATGATCGCAAAAGGTCTCGACTTTCCCGGGCTCACTCTCGTCGGACTCGTGCTCGCTGACGTCGCATTCAACCTTCCGGATTTTCGATCTGCGGAACGAAGCTTTCAACTTCTCACGCAAGTTGCTGGGCGCTCAGGTCGTCACCTCGATGAGGGCGCGGGCCGAGTGATCGTGCAAACATACAATCCCGATCATCCGAGTCTCACCTTCACGCAAGCACATGACTTCGAAGGGTTCGCCGGTTTCGAACTCTCGTTTCGGGAGGCTTTGAAGTATCCACCGTTCGCACGCCTCGCTGGGTTTCGTATCCAAGGACTCGACCTCGACAAGGTCACACACACTGCGCGCAAACTCCGCGCACGGGCCGAACAATTGCGTACTCATTCAGAAGGCTTTGCGACGATCGAAATCCTTGGTCCTGCTCAAGCGCCCCTGGCGAAAATTCGCAATCAACATCGCTGGCAACTTTTGTTGAAGGGACCAGACGCTCGCGCACTCGGCACATTCTGTCGTCGACTCCTCGACAATCAAGAATGGGTCCCGAGCGGAGTGAAAGTCGCGGTCGACATCGACGCCGTTCATTTGCTTTGAATCGGTTTGTACCTCACCAAGCCTTTGGCCTCGTTCCCGTCGCCCTCCCCTCAGTGTAGAATCACCAAGAGGAGACCGCCTTGTCTGACGCCGCTTCAAAGCAAGAAACCGAAGGCATCATATCGTGTCCTTATTGCCACGATTCAGTGCCGAGCTTGGTTCGCATCGAACCGGGCACGAAGCTGCGTTTGCAAACTCACGCGAAGATCAGCCCGGTTCCCGACGCCGTCTGCGAAGGCTGTTTCAAGATGATGGCGAAGATGGTTTCGAAAGGAGCCGCTCTTCGCGCCGAACAAGCATCGAAAGAACAAAACCGTCTGATGCTCTGGAAGAATCGCGTCGGTCTTGTCAAACAAGCCAAGCAGTTCATCACGCAAAAGAATTTCTCTGAAGCTGCCGTCTCTTTCGAAAAGTACCTTCGCGTTCTCGAGATTGTTTACGACACGAAAGCTGGCGAACTCACTCCCGATCTCTTTAAAGGCGAAGCAAAAAGCCAAGAGATGACTGTCATCACTTCTGTGTACTGGGATTTGATGCGCGTTTACGACACAAACCCGCGCTATCTCGATCGTCAGATGAAGGCCGCGGAAAAATTGGCTGAGTTCGCGCGTTTCACACCGATTTTTCCACACATCATGCGCAAAGCCGAAGTTCAATTGCGATCGGCAAAGCATCCTGATGCGTTCAAAAAATTCATCAAGCTATCAAACTCACGTCGACCGCGTTGCTTCATCGCAACAGCAGCTTTCGATGGACAACGCACCGAGACTGTCGATGCACTTTGTCGCTTTCGCGACGAACGACTCAAGCGATCTCGCCTCGGCCGCAGCCTGGTAGTGATCTACTACAGCATCAGCCCGTCGATCGCAGAAATGCTCGATCGCCACCCTCGCCTGAAGCCCGCTGTCCGTGCGGTGCTTAACCGATTAGCGATACTCATGTCTTTTGGCACTTCTCGATAAAAGTCCTTGCTCCCCGCGCCCGAGTTCGGGATTCTTTTTCGCATGGCGCAAAGCAAGACGATCAAGACACACGAATACGACAGCATTGTGATCGGCGGCGGCCTCTCTGGCCTGCTTGCCGCAAACCAACTCGAGAGCACTGGCCGCAAGGTCGCCCTTATCGAGGCCCATGACACGCTTGGTGGAATGAGCCGTGCGGCGCAATCTCCTGCGGGCGCGGTGGATCACGTTCTCAAATTTTTTCCTGTCACCGATGACAGCGAAGAAATGTTCGCATGGCTTGAAAGCGTTATCGGTCGTCCGATCGAGCGCACGATTGTCGAAGCGCCTCCGATCAACTACGACGAAGGAAAATTCAAACCCTTCATCGGATTCGGTGACGACAAAGTCGAAACAGCTGGCGAGATCGATGCCTACGCAAAATCGCGCTTCTATGAACTCACGACTCCGGTGAACGAGTGGATTTCCGCTCTGGCAGAGAGTTTCACAGGAACACTGCTCACGAATTCTTACGTTACAAAGATGCAGGTCGAAGACGCATTCGTAATCGAAATTCTCGTCAACGGATCAAAGCGCATTTCTGCACGCGAAGTGATTTTCGCAGCGACTCCGCAACAACTCTCGCGCATTTTGCCAGACGAATTCGTCACTGGCCGCCTTCGCCAAAAACTTCTCAAGGGCGAGTTCTGGACAGGCATCAATCTTGATCTCGTTCACAAAGGACAAGTCACTGAATCACGCGCCGTTCACATTTTGAAAGGCGCCAACGAAGAGCCGTCGACAGGTGTTTTCCATCCAGCGAAAACTCTCGAAGACGGATCGGTCGTGCAGGTTTCTCAGTGGGTGACTCTCGTCCCACGCGATATCACCGATGAATCCGAACTCACTGGCTCCGCTTTAAAGCAGATCAAACGCCAAGTGAAACGCGCCTACGAAAACAGCCTCGAAGGACTTCTCAAGGAACGCATCGTCGTAAGCCCAACAAGCCACGGCGATTTCCTTGGCACCCTCGAAGAAGACGGTCGTTGGCCGAAGCTCAGTAACTTGTGGGTGATTTCGAGTTTCCTCGACAAAGAGAAAAACGTGTCAGGCGCGATCCGCCAAGCACGTCGCACACTCGCATCGATCGCCGGAGAACCCGCAACGATCGTCGAAAGAGACACGGACCTCCACGAAGAAGGCCCACAACCTACAGCGTAATATTACGGCCGAACGACTGCATCGCAAAAGCGGTAAAGGGCGCCGAGCTTCATGAGTTGGTCACCGTACTCAATCGTCGTGATCAAACCGACGTCCATTTCTGCTTTCGAATGGTCGACGATCTTTTGTTGTTTGCCGCGAAGAGCGTGACACGCTCCCGTTTCGGGATCCGCATCAGGAGCTGCTGCCTTACAAAAAACCGTTTCATCGACGGCCAAGTCAGCAATCAAAACGTCTCGCTGAGTCACTTCTCCGATTGCGAAACGTGCTTTCATTTCCTCGTGATTCGCGACAGCAGCATTTACTTCGCCCATCGAGCATCCGATGTTTTCGAACGTATAAGACGGCATCGGAACGGCCTGGCCTTGAGCGGAAAATGCGAAGACGATAAGTCCGTAAATGAGGGGTTTCATAGCTTCGGTCCCTTTAAATATGGTTGTTATTGGTCGAACCCAGAGAACTTCAATCCGTTCGCCATCGAAAAACTGCCACCAAAGTCTCTATATTCGACCTGGCGGGAGTCGAATGAATTTTCTGCTGTCATCCCGAGGCGCATATGGGCAAGTACCCCCAGACCGATTTCTGGTTGCCCGTCCTCGCGCTGCGATGCTACATCTGTCCGACTACTTTAGCTTTTTGCTTAAAGAGGACGATCGAAGCCGTCTCCACCATAGTGGTTGGAAAACGACGACGACGTAATTTCACACTTCTCGAACTCCATTGGTCCTCGCGTTCTAACGAACAAGAGGGTGGTTCACGAGAGCAAGCCATGCTCACGAGAGTCAGATCGAGAAGGCGGACAAACCAATATAAGGGGGATACTCATGGCAAACGTTACCATGAAGGCCATGCTCGACGCTGGCGTTCACTTCGGCCACCAAACACAACGCTGGAATCCAAAGATGAAGCCGTACGTTTTCACGGCTCGCGGCGGAATCCATATCATCGACCTTCACAAGTCGGTCGATCTCGCGAAAAAAGCGGCTGACTACGTAAAAGACGTCGCTGCTAACGGCGGACGCCTCATCTTCGTTGGAACGAAGAAACAAGCTGTTGAACCAATTCAAGAAGCAGCAAAACGTTGCGGTCAGTACTACGTCACTAAGCGCTGGCTCGGTGGCATGATGACAAACTTCTCGACGATCAAAGCTTCGATCGATCGTCTTCGCCGCATCGATGCTATGCGCGAAAAAGGTGAGCTCGAATTCTTCTCGAAGAAAGAGCGCGCGAAAATCGAAAAAGAATACACTCGCCTCGTTGACTACCTAGAAGGTATCCGCGAGATGAAAGACGCTCCGGCGGCAATGTTCGTTGTCGACTTGAACAAAGAACACATTGCAGTTCTCGAAGCGAACCGCCTCGGAATTCCAGTTGTTGGTATCGCCGACACGAACGTTGACCCAGAAGCGATTCAATACCCAATTCCAGGAAACGACGACGCGATCCGCTCGATCAAGTTGTTCGCTAACCTCGTTGCTGACGCTTACCTCGAAGGCGCACAAGCTTACGAACAGAAGATGCGCGCAAACACTGACAAAGGTTCCGATCTTGCGAAAGAGAAAGAAGCGATGGCTGCCTCTGAGCCGACTTCTGCTCGCGCTGATCGTCGTCCAGGCCGCGGTGGTGCAGACAAAGCTGCAGCTGCGAAAGATGGCGAAGCGAAGAAATCTGGCCCTGCGGTTGTTAAAGCTGCGAAGACTCGCAAGCTCGTTGCTGCTGGTATGGCTGACGAAGTCGAAATCGCACAAGAACTCGAAGAAGGCGAAAAAGCCCCTAAGGACGGAGAGGAGTCGTAATGTCGATCTCTGCAACAATGGTGAGAGAGCTCCGCGAGAAAACAAACGCGGGCATGATGGACTGCAAAAAAGCGTTGATGGAAACCGGTGGCGACTTCGAAAAAGCCATCGACTGGCTTCGTGCAAAGGGCTTGAGCGCGGCAGCGAAAAAGTCTGGTCGCATTGCGGCTGAAGGCGCTGTCACTGCTCAGTCGAACGGAAAAGTTGGCGTCCTCGCTGAAATCAACTCTGAGACGGACTTCGTTGCTCGTAACGATGACTTCAAAGCATTCGTTAAAGAAGTAGCGGCGCACGTTACTAACAATCCTGCTGGCGACATCCTGACTCAGAAATGGGCTGGCGGTTCGACTGTCGAAGAAAAAGTAAAACAGATGGTTGCTACGATCGGTGAAAACATCGTCGTTCGCCGCACTCTGAAGTACGAACTCACAGGCGAAGGCTACATCCACACTTACGTTCACGGCGAAGGCAAAATCGGCGTCATGGTCGAAGTCGGTGGAAAAGACACTCCTGATCTCCGCGCTTTTGCGGCAGATGTTTGTCTTCACATCGCTGCGATGAACCCGATGGCGATCTCTGCTGACCAAATGCCAGCAGATGTCGTTGCCAAGGAAAAAGAAGTTCTTCGTGCGAAGAACCTCGAAGCGGGAAAGAAAGCCGACATGATCGACAAGATCGTCGAAGGCCAAATCCGCAAATTCCTCGCAGAGAGCTGCCTTCTCGATCAGGCGTTCGTAAAGAACCCGGATCTCAAAGTTGGCGACTACATGAAAGAAACCGCGAAGAAGACAGGCGGAGAAGTTTCTTTGAAACGTTTCGCTCGCTTCGAACTCGGTGAAGGTATCGAGAAAAAGGTCGAAGACTTCGCAGCCGAAGTCGCGGCCCAGATGAAGAACTAATCATTCTCTGAATGAAAGGCCGGCGAAATGCCGGCCTTGTTTTGTGGGAGCATCTTTGTGACTTCTCGTTCAGCTTACAAACGCGTTCTTCTCAAGCTCAGCGGCGAAGCTCTCGCTGGTGATCAAGGTTTCGGAATCAACGCAACCGTGATCCAAGACATCGCCAAGGGCGTCGCGACAGCTGTCGCAACCGGTGTTGAAATCGGTATCGTCATCGGCGGCGGAAACATCTTCCGCGGCGTTGCGGCCTCGGCCAACGGCATGGACCGCGCAAGCTCTGACTACATGGGAATGCTCGCGACCTGTATCAATGCTCTCGCTCTTCAAGACGCACTCGAGAAACTCGATGTCGACACTCGCGTTCAAAGCGCGATTGAGATGGCCGAGATTGCAGAGCCTTACATCCGCAGAAAAGCGATCCGCCACTTCGAAAAAAAGCGTGTCGTGATCTTCGCTGCCGGAACCGGGAATCCGTACTTCACCACCGATACCGCTGCTGCTCTTCGTGCGATGGAAATCGGCGCCGAAGTGATCATGAAGGCAACGAAGGTCGATGGCGTGTACGACAAAGATCCGAAGAAACATTCGGACGCAGTGAAATTCGATAGTCTCAACTACATCGATGTTCTCAACAAACGACTGAACGTAATGGACTCAACCGCGATTAGTCTTTGCATGGACAATTCACTTCCTATTTTGACGTTTAATTTGAATGACCCTGTCAACATTCTTCGAGCCATCAAAGGTGAGAAGATCGGTACTCTGATCAAGTAAAGGGAGCCATTATGACGAATGATTTGAAGAACGCAGCAAAAGCAAACATGGAAAAAGCGCTCGTCGCCCTCGGCAACGAACTTAAAAAAGTTCGTACCGGCCGCGCGCAGATTTCGATGCTCGACAACGTTCGCGTGAACTACTACGGCAACCAAACTCCGTTGAATCAAGTCAGCGCGGTTTCGACTCCAGACGCGAAGACATTCTTGATCGCGCCATGGGAAAACCAGATGTTGAAAGAGATCGAAGCGGCGATCGTGAAAAGCGACGTCGGCATGTCTCCGATCAACGACGGCAAAGTCATTCGCTTGAAACTCCCGGATCTCACAGAGCAACGCCGTAAAGAACTCGTCAAAACGTGCCACAAGCTCGTTGAAGACGCGAAAGTCGCAATCCGTATGGCTCGTCGTGATGCCAATGAAGCTCTTAAAACAGCTTTGAAAAACAAAGCGATCTCTGAAGACGAAAACAAACGCGCGCAAGACGACGTCCAAAAATTGACGGACGAATATATTGCGAAGGCGGACAAGGTTTCGGGCGAAAAAGAAAAAGAGATCATGACGATCTAATCGTCAAAGAAGACGAACTGCTTTGAGCGCATCTTCACTACCTTCTCATATCGCGATCATTATGGACGGCAACGGCCGCTGGGCCGAGCTGCGTGGTCGCGACCGCGCCCTTGGACATCTCAAAGGCGCGCGCGCTGCGAAGGCCATGATTGAGACTTGTGCCGAGATGGGCATTCCTCAACTCACTCTCTATACGTTCAGTACTGAAAACTGGCTTCGTCCAAAATCAGAAGTTTCGTTTCTCATGCATTTGCTGTCTCGACACCTCAAGCGCGAACGAGCGAACTTGGTGAAAAACAATATTCGCTTCACCGTTGTCGGGGATGTTTCGAGACTTCCTGCCTCAGTTCAAGCCGAAGTCGATGCAACCATTGCAGCCACTCATCGCTGTACCGGAATGCTTCTGACCTTTGCTCTCAGCTACGGAAGCCGCCAAGAGATCACGACAGCAGCCCGCACCCTCGTGCAAGATGTTCTCGCTGGGCGCTTGAAACTTGAAGACATCGACGAACAAGCTCTCGATGAACGCCTGCAGACGAAAGAGCAGTTCGATCCTGATCTAATCATTCGCACAAGTGGCGAATTCAGACTTTCGAATTTCATGCTCTGGCAGGCAGCGTATAGCGAAATTTACGTCACTAAAACTCTGTGGCCTGATTTCGATCGTCATGAGCTCGACTTGGCCTTGGCTGAATATGCTCGGCGTGAGCGACGCTTCGGCAAAACAGCCGAGCAAACTCTCACCGCTCGCGCAAAAGCCAATGATGATTTGGACATGAAATGAAGGTCCGTGCGATTTCAGCCATCGTTGCTTTGTTGCTCTTGGCTTTCGTTTTCTATCAATGGCGCATTCAAGGTCTCTACGGGATCTGTGCTTTCGCGATTTTGGTTTCGAATCTCGAGTATTCAAAGCTCACTTTTGCGCGCTTTGAGGCGCCCATTCACCTCAGAGCTTCTTTCGTCTTTTTCTCGCTGATTCTTTGCTTTATTACATTGGCTTTCACCGAACACGCGATCCGAGCGGCATCGATCATTTCAATTTTGTTTTTGTCGATGGTGCTTTTCACAGTTCGCGCACACGCTGATCTTACTCGAGTCTTACAACTTCAAAACTCAGGTTTGATGGGCTTCTTCTACTGCGGGATTTTTCCGGCACTCTGCTTGAAGCTTCTGTCGTTTGAGAATGGCGCCATTTGGTTTTTTGGACTGCTTGCGATCGTTTTCTCGGGCGATACGTTTGCTTATTTGACGGGCCGCCTATTCGGTAAAAACAAACTACTCGAAGCTGTTTCGCCGAAAAAAACAATCGAAGGCTCCATCGGCGGACTATTTGGTTCGGCAGTTGCCGGAACAGTCCTGAATCACTTCTTCTTTCCTGAACTCCCTCTCTGGCAAATGGTCGCGGTGGCTGTTGTTACCGGTGGCTTTGCTCAAATCGGTGATCTCTTCGAATCGCTTTTAAAGCGACTGGCAGATGTTAAGGATTCTGGCTCGATCATGCCGGGGCACGGCGGCGTTCTAGATCGACTTGATGGCGTCTTGTTCGGCGCTCCTGTTTTCTACGCTCTTATTCTCGCTCTAATCGAATCTGTACCGAATTGAGTCTCGACCCAAGATTTTTGTCTTCGGGCGTTACCTTGTAGAGGTCCGGCGTCGCAGAAAAGACTGGCTACGACTCTTGAGCGGAAACTAGAATGGAATGCTATGGAATCATTGTTTAGCAGCGTTCAAAGTATCGTCGATGCCGCCATTCCCATGATCGTGCTTCTTGGGCTTTTGATCTTCGTTCACGAGCTCGGACACTTCTTAGTTGCGAAGTATTTCAAGGTTCGCGTTGAAGTCTTCAGCCTGGGTTTCGGCCCCAAAATTTTCAAATTCAAACGCGGCGAAACGGTTTACGCGATTTCGGCCATCCCTCTCGGTGGTTACGTAAAAATGTTTGGCGACGATACTACGGCGGCCATTGATGACGAGCAAAAGAAGTATTCCTTCTTGCACAAGCCCGTTGGTCAGCGCATCGCTGTCGTTCTCGCCGGTCCACTGATGAACTTCTTCTTCGCGGTTTTGATTTTCACGATCGTTGCCCTTCATGGCGAGCAAACCTTTGCTCCACAGGTTGGCGATATCGCTGAAAACAGCCAAGCCTACGCACAGGGCTTCCGCTCTGGAGACAAGGTAACGACAGTCAATGGAGCTGAGATTCAATCTTGGGACCAACTCCACAACGCGATTGAAAAGAACGCAGATCAAGTGATTGCGATTCAACTTCTTCGTGAAGGCGCGAGCACTCCTGAGACAATTCAGATCACACCGAAACTCGTTCCGAACAAAAATGTTCTGAGCTGGGATCGCATGGTCGGCGAAGTCGAAGGACTCTCTCCATCGTCGAAATCATCTTTCGTTGGAGTACGAGCTGGCGGCGCAGCTGCTCAGGCCGGACTCAAAACGGGTGACCTTGTTAAGACCGTGAATGGCAAACCTGTTGAGCACTGGCGCAATCTCGATCAGATCCTTCGACAAAGTGCCGGCAGCCCTCTCGAAATCGAAGTCGAGCGCGGACGCCTTACACAGAAAGACCCGGAGGCGACGCCGGAGACTGCCAAAGTCAGTTTGAAAGCGGCATCGCTCGTTGAAGCTGGTATTGATTATCCTGAGCTCTATCTCGCAAGCATCGAAAAAGATTCGCCGGCTGAAAAGGCGGGTCTCAAAATCGGTGATCGCCTGGTCGCTATCAACGATCAACCAGTGAAGTCTTTCGAAGAAGTCGCTGGCATTATTCGCAGCGGAAGCTCAAGCGGTGACGACGCAAAACAAACTCTCAAAGTCCTTGTTGCACGCGACGGATCCGAAACGACGGTAACTGTTGCTCCGAACATTCGCGAGCGCATGAACAACCAAGGAAAAGAAGAGCGCCGCTTTGAAATCGGCATTCGTCCAATGATCGTCGATGCACAACCTGATACGACGATTCTGCAGACGACCGGCTTGATCGCGGCGGTTCAGCGTGGATTTTCGCAAACAATGCGTTGGACGAATCTAACGATCCTCAGCTTCGTGCGCCTTGCTCAAGCTGAAGTCTCTCCGAAAAACATCGGCGGTTTCTTCTCGATCGGATCAATGGCGAAACGCTCTTGGCAAATCGGACTCTCGCAGTACTTGAACGTGATGGCGTTGATTTCGATCAACCTCTTCATTCTCAACCTTCTGCCGATTCCGGTTCTCGACGGCGGTCATCTTGTGTTCTACACAGTTGAAGCCATTAAGGGCGCGCCGCTCAGCTTGAGAAAAATGGAGATCGCACAACAAGTCGGTCTCGTTCTTCTGTTGGGTTTGATGGTCTTCGCTCTGTATAACGACATCTCTCGCTTTATCTTCAGTTAAGTCACAAGAGGTTCAATGATCATTCTCGCCATCGAGACAAGCACCGCCCAAGGAGGCGTCGCTCTTCTCGACGGCGAGCGCGTGCTGTCATCAAGACAATGGATGCGCGCTCAATCGCATAGCGAGCTTCTGACCGCCGCGATTGACGATGTTTTAAATGAAGCAAAGCTTTCGATGCAGTCGATCGGTGCTCTCGCTGTCGGCGTCGGGCCGGGAAGCTTTACCGGTATTCGCGTCGCTATCAGTGCCGTGAAGTCGCTCGCCTTCGCTCGAAATCTCTCAGTCTTTTGTTTTGATTCGACTGAAATCATTGCCGCCGGAAGACCGCAAAAGGATCGGCCGATCATCGTTGCTCTCGATGCACAAAAGAATCAGCTCTTTCATTCAGAGTTCGAAGCTTCAAAAGAGCTTCTTCCAAAGAGAACGAGCGCGCTTGAACTGATCGATGCCGCCGCTCTCAAGGTCGATGAATCGAAGTCGATTCTCCTCGGAGATGGCATTGAAGCTAGACCAAAGACTGAGTTTGATTTCCCTCGAGCAGAGATTCTCGGAAAACTAGCCTGGACCTATCGTGCTTCGCGCAGCCCGTTGGTCTGGAAAGACGTTCAACCCCTTTACCTGCGAACGTCCGGGGCCGAAGAGAAGCTCCGAGGGAGTAATGGTTAACCGCGCGAATCTACAACATGAAAATGCTCCGGGCCCAACTGTTTGGGCAATCGGTGGCGGCAAAGGCGGAATCGGGAAGAGCTTTATCAGCTCGAATCTCGCGTTCTGTTTGTCTCGCTTAGGTAAAACCGTAACGCTCGTTGATCTCGATCTCGGCGGAGCGAATCTCCATACGTGCCTCGGTTTGAAAACTCCGCAAGCCACACTGTCTGACTTCATCTCTGGGCGCATTTCCGATTTGCGCGACCTTGCGACTCAAACAGAAATTCCAAACTTAAGCTTCATTGGTGGACTCAACGACGCATTCAACGTCGCAGATCTTACGCAAGAGCAACGCACGCGAATCCTCAATGGCCTTCGCACGTTGAACACTCAGTACGTCATCATTGACCTTGGCGCAGGCACAAGCGAAACGACACTCGACTTCTTCTTGGCGGCCGATCAAAAGGTCGTTGCTGTAACGCCAGAACCAACGGCGATCGAGAATGCCTATCGCTTCATGAAATCGGCTTTCTATCTCCATTTGCGACAATCAGAAGCTGAACTCGGCATTCAAAAGCTCATTGAAGCCGCGATGGATCCCCGCAATCAGCATGGAATCCGTAGTCCTTCAGATCTTGTGAACGTCATCACTAAGCTTGATCCAAACGCGGGTGCGCAACTTCGGACTCGTGTTGATCAATTCCGAATGCAGATTTTCTTGAATCAGGTCCGTACTCGTGAAGACATCGATCTCGGCGAATCGATCAAGACTGTCGCTTCTCGATATTTTGGTGTCGAAGCGGGATATCTTGGGTTCGTTGACCACGATAATGCGGTATGGCAGGCACTTCGCAAACGACGCCCACTCATGGTTGAATTTCCACATAGCTCGGTCGTGGGTCAGTTTCTGAAGATCACGAAACTCCTTCTGAATCCCCAAACCTTCCGGGCCGTGGTATAGAGATAGGACATGGGGAACGACAAACCAAATTATTACGAACTCCTCGAGCTTGCGACCGACGCTTCGCAATCTGAAGTTGCTAAGGCTTATCAAAAAGCAAAGCAGACTTATGACGTCGAAAACCCTGCTCTCTATTCGATGTTCTCGCCAGAAGAAGCGCGAGAGCTTTTGAAAATGATTGAAGAGGCTTACAGCGTTCTCGGTAACTCGACCTTGCGTCGTGAATATGATCAATCGATTGGTTTGTCTGCACGACCGGCCGGTCAACCAGCGGCAGCCCCGAAGCCTGTCGAAAAAGAATCTTCTAAGCCGGCAGAACAAGCGTCTCATAGCTCCTCGGCGAGTGAAGATGTACGCATGAAAGAACAGCGCTCTGGTGCTGATCGTCGCGCAAATCCACCGGCGTCGAATCAAGGCAAAACTCAAATCAGTACTTATTCGATCGACAAAGACATGGAAGCTGACATTGCAGCTCGTGCTGATTTCGACGGCGCTTCTCTCGAAAAAATTCGTCTCTATAAGAACGTTTCTCTCGAGCGAATG
>DATLHP010000145.1:0-11409 GCA_035539835.1 Bdellovibrionales bacterium | reverse complement strand
CATGGAGCTCATCAAGAAGCTTCAAGGCGTAAGCATCGTTATCAAAGCTTCGGCTGGTGAAAACGAAAAACTCTTCGGTGCTGTTACGAACAACGACATTTCGAACGAGCTTGAGCGCCAAGGTTTCTCGATCGATCGTCGCGACATCCATCTCGAAGAGTCGATCCGCATGCTTGGTTCGCACAAAGCGACTGTGAAACTTGGAGACGGCGCGGAAGCGCAATTGACGATCGCAGTAGAGCGAGCGTAAGCGTTTTCGCTAGAAAATAGAGATTCGAAAATCGAAAATAGATTTAAAAGCCAAGGTTGATCGCCTTGGCTTTTTTTATTTTCCGATGCTCATGCGGCACATTTGAGCGCCTAGGGCTTCGGGGATTGTTGCTAGGCTGAACGTTAGTTCTTTGGTTTGGCTTGGATATCCATAGGCCATTTTGACGAGATAGCCGTGATTGAGTGAGCCGGTTGCAATTCGCTCTTTGGCCTGTTGGACGTCTTCTGCGAGCTCTTCACTCAAATCGCGCTGAGAGTCTCGGATAAATTGCATCGTTGATTTGAGACGAGCCCGCGCGACCGCTGTCGCAAGAGAGTTCATGAGAATTCCAATGAAGACGGGGCCGGTGAGAACATCTGGAGCCACGAAGTGAGCGCCATAGAGAACTGACGCCAGGGCGAACGTCGACCAGAACGCCTTCGTCGTGAAGTGCTTCATGGTCGCGATGCGATTTTGCTCAGCGAAGTCCTCTATGTTTTTTGCCTGAACGAGCTGCGGAAGGGTGATCATGTTGTTCGTCGCGCCGAAGAACGAGCCTTCGGTTGCGCCAAGATAATTCATCAGGGCGCTGACTTGCCCGCGCGCGGTGTCTTCGTTTTGGCTGAGCGTCTGACACGCATAAAACATTATGCCGGCGTCTTTTGCGATTCTTGCTTTGATCGGGGCAAGAAACGACTTCATGCCTGGCGAAAGCCAGCCGTTTCCTATCATGCCGACGTGACTCGTGAGCCCGGCTTGCAAGAGTTTCGAGAAGGCTCCGTGTGATTCGAGAATGACCTGCGAAATCACTTCGTCATTGGCAATGCGTTGGCTGAGCTCTGTTTCAAGAGCGTTGCGAAGGTTGCCGCGCGTGAGAGGGTTTAGCGTGATGACCTCAATTCGTGTATCCGGCAAGAGATCATCAATGGCTCGGCCGAGACGTTGCGACTCTTCGGCGGTGATCGATGGGTCTGTTAACGTGATGATAACCGCGACACGTCCGCGAGAAGACTCGGCCCAGCTCATTGCAGAGACGAGTAGAGCAGCCAATATCAATAGCAACCGGAAAACCGAGGGAGAGCGCATAGACTCGGAATTCTTCAATCACAGTGCCAGCGCCAGCGAATCTACGCGTCTGAAGGATGGAGGGGGCCCGTCGAACTTTTTGACAACGGCCGTTTAGCGATCGGCAATGCAAGGGGGGCGTTCCTTGACACTTAAAGATGGCCAGGCATACTCCAAAATTAGAAATGCGAGAGTCTCTTCGCCGTCTTTGGCCTTATATTCGCCCGTTCAAACGCGACGTTGCTCTGACGTTTTTGCTGGGGTTCGGCGTATCGATCTTCAGCGCCTTAGTGCCTGTTCTGGGCAATATTTTGATCGCAAGTTACAGCGCCGAAGATTTCGAAGCCTCTTGGTCGAAAATGCCAGATTGGCTAGCGCCACACTTTCCATATTCGCTCGAAAACAAATCGTTGGTTCTCACGTGGCTCCCATACACGTTTCCCGTTCTGTTCTTATGCTTGGGGATCTTTAGAGTCCTGAATTCGACGTACCTCGTTTACACGACAGAGCGGATCATCGGCGCCGTACGCATGGATCTGATGCGTAAGCTTGTTCGCCTCAACTTGAATTTTCATGGCTCGTTTGAGCGCGGCTCTGGCGGGATCATCAGTCGAGTCTTCAGCGATACGCAGTTGTTGCAGCAGGGTTTGGGTTTCTATTCCGAACTCATTCAGCAGCCCATTCAGGCGATGTTGTATCTCAGCTATATGCTGTGGCTCGATTGGCAGCTGACATTGGTGTCGCTGATTTTCTTGCCATTCTTCGCCACGATCACGCGTCAGGTTTCCAAGAGCTTGCGTAAGTACAGCGCCATGGGGCGCGACGCGATGGAAGACATGACGGCGGTTCTGAAAGACACCATCGATGGCGTTCGCGTGGTGCAAAGCTTCAATCTCGAAGGAGAGATGGAAGGACGTTTTCGTTCGACATTGAATCACTATTTGCAAACGGTGAAAAAGGTGACACTTCGCGAAGTCGGAGTCAGTCCGATCAACGAATTCGCGGTTTCATTCTTGCTCATGGCGTTTGCAATCTACAGCATCGACCGCACATTGGAGGGCACGAAGACGAGCGCAGATTTCGTGAGCTTTATTTTGGCAGCCGGCATGCTGCAGGCTCCGATCAAAAAATTACAAGATGTGGGCGTTCGGATCCAGCAGACGGTCGTTATTACTCAGAGGGTCTTTGAAATTCTTGGTAGCTCCAAAGAAGTTCCTCAGACGCAGTCGCCGCGTCCGTTTCCGGTTGGGTGGCAGAAGATTGTCTTCAAGGACGTCTCGTTCTCTTACGGTGGCGAAACGGTTTTGAAAAACGTCAACCTCACCGTAAAGCGTGGCGAAATGATCGCCCTGGTTGGCGAGAGCGGAAGCGGAAAATCGACGCTCGTGAATCTGCTTGAGCGTTTTTATGATCCGACCTCGGGCGAAATCTTGATCGACGACGTTCCAATCACTCAGCTCTCGTTGCAAGAGCTTCGTCACAACGTTGCACTCGTGACCCAAGACGTCTTTCTGTTCCGTGACAGCATTGCCCGCAACATTCACGCGGGGGACTTTCAAAAGTCCGCCGACGGCGTTGAGAATGCTGCCAAGCTCGCAAATGCGATGTCGTTCATTGCGAACACACCAAAAGGCTTCGAAAGTCCTGTCGGAGAGCGCGGAAGTTTTCTTTCGGGCGGAGAGAAGCAACGCGTGAGCATTGCGCGCGCTATTTTCAAGGACGCACCCATTCTGATTTTGGACGAGGCGACGAGTGCGCTGGATTCAGTGAGCGAAATGGAAGTGCAAAAGGGTCTTTCGCACCTTTTAGAGCACCGCACGTCACTGGTGATTGCGCATCGATTCTCAACGATCTTCAACGCCAACCGCATTGTAGTAATGAAAAAAGGGCGCATCGTCGAAGAGGGCACGCACGAGTCGTTGCTCGCCAAGCAGGGTGAATACCATCGCTTCTTCGAACTGCAGATGAATCACGACGAGCGCACTCGCGTATCGACCTAAGACGAAAGCGGCGAAATGAAGATTCTCCACTTTTGCCCACTCCCACTTTTCTCTGGTCTTGAGCAATACGCTTTGGCGGTTGCCAAGAAACAAATCGAACTCGGCTTGAGCGTAGGTTTTGTAGCACTCAAGGGATCAGAACTAGAATCCGAGTGTGCCAAAGTCGGAGTTCCGACGGAGATCGTGGATTTCAACTTCGAAGGTCAGCTTTTCAAAGCTGCTCAAGTGTATTTGAAAATTCTCGAACAACACCCAGAGATCGAGATCATTCATCTCCACACGTCTTATGATATTCCGCGTGTGGGTTTGGCATTGAAGCTTGCGGCGTGGCGCGCGGGGCGCTCTTGGCGGCGACCGAAGGTCATTCAGCAAAACCACATCTGGATCAGCCATAGCAAGAAAGACCCGATTCATTGGCTGACCTATCGCTGTCTCGACGAAATTTGGTGCTCAAGCGCGCCGGCACGTCGCGACCTCTTGCGATATCTGCCCGGACCGGCGTCGCGCATACACATTGTTCCCTATGGCCGTGACCTCGAGGGCATTCGTCGTGCGTTTCTTTCGCGCGATCAAGCACGTCGAGAGCTGGGTCTTCCTATGGACGCCGTCGTGCTGGGCGCGATTGCTCGAATCGATCAAGCCAAGGGAATTTGGGAGCTTCTGAACGGAGCTATTCAGGCAATGGCTCGGAATCCACAGCTTCACCTTGTTGTTGTCGGCGGCCCAACCCTTTCTGATCCGAAGGCGCTTCGATTCGCTGAGCGCGTCGATGAGTTTGTAAAAACACTGCCATTTGAAATTCGAGAGCGCATTCATATGGCAGGCTCTATTCCGGGAGCTGGAAAGCTTCTTCCTGCTTTTGATCTGTATGCGCAAGTCAGTTACAAAGAAACGTTTTCGCTCGCGCTGCTCGATGCCCAACTCGCGGGACTTCCGGTCTTAGGAACGAACAGCGGGGGAACGCCCGAAGTCGTGCGTGAAGGAAAAACTGGTTGGTTGTGCGAGCCAGAGAGTATCGAATCGCTTTCGTCATCGCTTGAAAGAGCGCTCGCGAATCGATCGAGCTGGTCTGCCTTCGGAGAAACGGCGAAGCAAAGAGTGCAAAGCGAGTTTGATTTCAGCGCCGTTACTCGCATGATTCTTGATCGTTACGGAATTGAGAAGGCAGGTGTTCGATGAATTTTTTCGGCACTAAAGAGATCAAAACTCATGTGAATCGCTGGGTGCGTGACCATGCAGAAAGCCTGAAGGACAAAGTCGTCGTCGACTTTCCTGCGGGAAATGGCGTTTCTAGCCGCTCGCTCAAAGACGTTGGCGCGCAAGTGAAGCCGTTCGATCTTCTTCCAGATCTTTTCAATGTCGACGGACTCGTTTGCGAGTTTGCGGACCTTGCGCAGTCGAGCCCATTGAAGAATGCTTCGGTTGATTTTGTACTCTGCCAAGAAGGTATTGAACACGTTGCTGATCAAGGCTTTGTGTTTCGCGAATTCTCACGCGCACTGAAGGTCGGCGGCCGACTCGTTGTGACGACGCCGAACTATTCTAATCTGAAGAGCCGTCTTAGCTACCTGTTTTGCGAAAGCGAGTATTTCGGAAAACTGATGCCGCCGAACGAAATCGACAGACTTTGGCTGACGTCAAAAAACCAAGACGCGATTTACTACGGGCATGTGTTCTTGGTGGGCTTCTTCAAGCTTCGCCTGTGGGCTGAACTTGCTGGATTCAAAATCACGCGGATTCATTCGACTCGCGTGAATACGACATCGCTTTTGATGTTCCCGGTGCTCTATCCATTCATTTTCTTCTTCAACTGGAAAATCTATCGTCGCGCTCTTCGAAAAAACAAACCGAACCCGCTTTGGAAAGAACTCTTTCGGCATTCAGTTGATCCGCGTATCTTGCTCGAGAATCACCTGTTCATAGAGTTCGAAAAAATCAAAGAGCCGGCCGCGAAACTCGCAGAGCTTCGCCTCAACACGCAAACAGCAGAATACGTAACGTAGATTTTATTTCGATCCGATGAGTGGTGCGATCGAGGCTTGCTGAGCTTCGGCCTGAGCTTGTGCTTCAGCAAGTTCGAGCATCACGTCTTGAAGATAATCGGCGAGCATTTCGCGAAGATCATCGAGGGTCACAGCATCCTTGCTGAGCCCTGCGTTTTTAACGAGGCGGGTGAGCTCGTCAGCTACAAGTTTTTCAGGTAATCCTGTCGCCGATGTCACTTCATCAAGAAGCGCTTCGCCCATCCGTAAGCCCCCATCCAGAAGTTTCTCATCCTTGAGAAACCGTTTAACGTCCTTGCGAAGCTGGTTCATTCCCCTCGAACCAGTTCCGCACGACACCAGGCTTTCCAGGCCGGCAATCGAACGTCACATTAATCAGACACGGCCATTAGACTAAGCGGTTAACGAGACCATCAATCGGATTGGAATCCAGTCTAGGAAGTTCTAGACGCTAGTACAGGAGCGGCTTTTACAGGACATCAACATTTCAACTACTTACCGTTGTCAGCAAGTCGGTCATGGCAATCGAATCAGCAGCGGTCGTGAGGCGCCCCCTTTTTTAAACCAACTCTTGCGGCTCGCCCGACGATCGCTTAGATCAAAATAGAAAAATTTTAGGGAGGCATTATGGCCGTCCAGCGTCTCGGCGTAACCGTCTTATGGACCAACCAACTACAAAAGATGCGGGCGTTTTACTCCACTGCCGGTCTTATCCTAGAAGAAGAAGTCCACGGAGACGGCCCCCTTCATTACACCGCGGATGTAGCAGGGGTGCATTTTGCAATTTATGAGGAAACAAAAAAAGGTTCTTCGAGTGTTCAATTGCGTGGGCAATCTGGTTTCACCCATATTGGTTTTGTAGTGGATGATGTAGAGGAGAGCTTCGCTCGCTTGAAAGAACTAGGGGCACCCATAGGTTGGGAAATTCAAAGCAAGCCCTGGGGTAAGGCAGCTATGTTCTTTGATCCCGACGGACGTTCGGTCGAAATTTTTGAGGGTTAAACTCAAAGCCACTGCTTACGTGTTCGCGTTCGGAGCGCGTTTGAATTGAAGCGGTTGTGCTGGTGGTGGTGGAAGTGGGTGTTCGCCGCCGCCGCCATCGAGGTCGGAGAATCGACCGATACTTGATTCCCACTTCAAATGAACGGTGCCGGTCGGACCGTTACGCTGTTTGCCGATGATGACTTCTGAGCGGCCTTTGACGTCGCTGTTTTCGCGGTCGTAATAGTCTTCGCGGTAAAGCATCATGATAACGTCGGCATCTTGCTCGATCGATCCCGATTCACGAAGGTCAGAAAGCATTGGACGACGATCCGAACGACCTTCAACGCCCCGGTTTAACTGAGCAAGCGCAACGACCGGAACTTTCAATTCCTTGGCGATCGCTTTGAGTGTTTTCGAAATTTCGGAAACCGCACGTTCTCGCGATTCAACCTTTTGCTTCAAATCCATCAACTGCAAGTAATCGATCATGATCATGTCGAGGCCGTGTTGAGCCTGCAGACGGCGACACTTCGCTCGAATTTCGAAAGGGCTGATACCTGACGTGTCGTCGATGAAGAGTCGAGCCTCGGCCATCTTAGAGGCCTTGTCGATCAATCGCGGCCAAGCATTGTCGCTCAAGTTTCCGACGCGAAGATCAGAGAGGTTCACGCGGGCTTCAGAAGCCAACATCCGCGTCATCAACTGTTCTTTACCCATTTCCACCGAGAAGTACGCAAGCGACTTCTTTTCGCGGAGGATGACGTGCTGAGCGACGTTCAGCGAGAACGCGGTTTTTCCCATCGACGGACGAGCTGCGATGATCGTCATCTCGCCAGGCTGGAAGCCCGACGTCATTTTATCCATCGCCTTAAAGCCGCTCGAGATACCAGTGAAGTCGGCTTTTCTTTCGAAAAGCTCGGTCAGGCGATGCATCGAATCTTTAATGAGTTCTGCGGCGCCGACGAGACCTTGAGTCTTTTTCTTTTCGGTGATGTTGAAGATCTGACCTTCGACTTCATCCAAGAAAGCTTCAACGCTCTCGTAGCTTTCGCCGTAAGCCTTTTCGACCATCTCGCCGCTCATCTGGATGAGCTTACGAAGAAGCGCTTTTTCATGAACGATCTTCGCGTAGCTTTCGATGTTCGCGGCCGACGGTGTCGAGTTCATCACTTCGGCGAGATAGGCCGCTCCGCCAATGGCCTCAAGCTCGCGCTTGTCGGTCAGGGCGTTGGATACCGTGATGATGTCGATGGGTTGGCTCTTTGTGTAGAGCTCGGTGATCGTGTTGTAGATCTTCCGATGGGCGATCTTATAGAAGTCGTCTTCGGTGATGATCGAAGACACGATGTCGAAGGCATACGCGTCCACCATCAATCCACCCAGGATTGACATCTCGGCATCGAGATTGTGCGGCGGTATTCTCATAGCCACGCTGAAAAGCCTCTCGAACTAATAAGCAACCGGCCCCTCGCCAGAAAGCTCAATCAGTACTTATCGCGAACTGCCCAAAACGCAAGCACGTTGTGGGCGTCATTGATTGGAAAAAATCGCGGGACTGGTCAGAAGAGAGAATCGAGATGACCCGCTGATGTCGTCACATCGGTAGAGGAAGCAGACTCAAGAACAGGCGCAAGGATAATCGCGACTGGTCGAGCCGAGGCTCCCATTACCAACGATGATGTTAGTTCGATCGGCGAACGCGGATCTTATAGTTGTCGATTTTCTTTTTAAGCGTGTTGCGGTTGATGCCGAGCATCTGAGCCGTCTTCACTTGATTGCCGTTGTGAGAGAGAAGTGCGAGTTCGATCAGGGGCTTTTCAACTTGCTCGAGAACAATGTTGTAAAGTCCGTTGAGTTCAACTTGGGCTTCTTTTTGTTGTTGGAAGAGAACTTCGAGTTTGCTCTTAACGAGTTTCTCGAGGCTCACGCTCTGAAGGTTAGCAACAAAAAGATTATCCGAGTGATTCAGGCTTGGTGTCATTCCACTCTCTTCCGGTTCGTTTTTTGAAGTTAAGGTTTTAAATGAAATCACGGCAGTCGGGGAGAGCTAAAATCTCAAACGCCTCTGTCGTGGGGAGACCAAATATACTTGTGCAATTGCAATTGCAACCGCGCAAATGAACTTTCAGTAAGAATTTTTTTGGCAAGCCATTTCTCATCGATTCTTCTGAATGCCGGACTGTATAAAACCTGCGTTCTCTGAAACAAATCATGTTTGCGCGAGAAATTTTCTGCCCATGAGAAATCTTCTTCCGAACAAATCACGAATTTGAATTCCGAGTTGACATCGGCAAATTGCAAATTCGATTCGAGGAACGAATTTCCTTCACCACTTCCCGGCGTCTTCACATCGATGATCTTTTTCACTCGAGAATCAACGCCGGAACAATCCAGAGAGCCGCTCGTCTCGAGCGAAACGAGATAGCCCAGATCACAAAGGCGAGACATCAAGGGAAGAACTTCTTTTTGTAAAAGTGGTTCGCCGCCCGTCACGCAAACATGTTTTGCGGGGTGGCTCGAGACCTCAGAGATGATCTCGTCAAACGACATCGTCTTTCCGGAATAATAGGCGTACGTCGTATCGCAATAGCCGCAACGGAGGTTGCAGCCCGATGTTCTAACGAACACGGTCGGGTAGCCGACATAAGACGACTCGCCCTGGATGGAATAGAAGATCTCATTGATTTTCAGCATCGAGGGCAAAGGTCTATCCCAATTCGCTCGACCGTTCCACCACTTAGGTCAAGGTGGGTACTATAACCATAGAGCCGGACTAGGATTGTTTTTCATCTCCCCCTAACATCAAAGGATGAGCGGGTTTTTTCAAAAGTTCCGACGAGATATCGTCGGAATAGCGTGGCTGGCAGCAAGTCTCTTCATCGGTTTGGCACTTTTTAGTTTCACGCCGACGGATCCATCTTTTAATTCGATCGGTAGCAAACTCCAGGTCCGAAACTATTGCGGCTATATCGGCAGCTTCTCGGCCGACTTGTTGTTTCAGATTTGGGGCTTAAGTGCTTGGATTCTGGTTCTGTCGGGGCTTCGCATGGCGACCCGAACTTTCCGCGGCCAATCGGTTTCGTGGTCAGGAACCCGCACGGTGTGGGCTTTATTGCTTCTGGTAACGGTTTCCAGCCTTCTCGGGCTTCACTTTCCGCAGACCCGCCTTTACGCAAACACGATCGCCTCAGGGGGTATTGTCGGCGCGGTCGCGGCTCAGGGCCTTGTGACGGCCTTCAATTTCTTAGGGGCTTCGATCATTTTGTGGAGCTTTGCTCTGATGCTCTTGGTTTTCTATACCGAGCGCCCTCTGAAGGATCTCTTTAAGGCTCCGCTTTCGTTTTTCTCTGGTCTGCGCCAGTCTCTTTTTGCCAAGACAGACTTTGTAAGAAAACTCTTCACATTTGAACCGATGAAGCCGATGCCGGCGGGAGCCTCTGCCAGAGCCCTTGAGGTGGTAGTCGCGAAACCGGCAAAGGAAGAGAAAGAAGAGAAAGAAGAGAAGAAGAAATTCAAATTCACTCTTCCTCTGACCAAAGCGGCTGGCAAAGATGAATCCGAAATTGAAGAAGCGAATGATGAAGCCGAAGAGTCGGAGTCGGCTCCGATGACCGTCAATGTGACTCAAGTGGCGCGTCGCAAAGTAAAACTGATGGCAAAAGTTGAGCGTCGAATCGAGAACTGGAAACTTCCAGAGCTCAATCTCCTTGAAGATCCGCCGGCAACTCGCGTTCGCGTCGATGAGCGCGAGATGAATCGCAAAGCCGGAATCTTAGTCGACAAGCTTTCGCAGTTCGGCGTTCGCGGCGACGTTGCTCACGCGAAGCCTGGTCCTGCGGTCACGATGTACGAATTCAAACCTGCGGCCGACGTTAAGATTTCGAAGATCACTGAACTTGCCGATGATCTTTCGCTGGCGTTGAGTTCTGAATCGGTTCGCATCATTGCGCCGATTCCGGGTCGCGATGTCGTCGGTATCGAAACCTCGAACTCGCAACGTGAAACGGTTTACTTAAAAGACATTCTCGCCAACGACGTTTTCTGGGGCGAGCAGATGAAGCTCCCAATGTGCTTGGGCCGCCAGGCCGACGGCGAAACGAAAGTCGTCGACTTGCGCAAGATGCCTCACTTGATGGTCGCTGGAACAACGGGTTCCGGTAAGTCGGTTTTCGTCGTCGCGGCGATCACGGGACTCTTGTTCAAACACTCGCCGAAAAGTTTGCGCCTTGTCTTGATTGATCCAAAGCAAGTCGACTTGGCGGCGTTCAATCAAGTTCCACATCTTTTGATGCCGCCAATTCGCGAGCCGAAGAAGGCCGTCTCCGCATTGAAGTGGGCGATCAAAGAGATGGATAAGCGCTATCGATCGATGTCGAAGTTCGGAGCGCGCGGTCTCGAGGGCTTCAACGAAATCGTCGGCAAGCTCTCTGAAGAAAAACTCAAAGAACACGAAGCGCTGATGCAAGAGTGGGAGCTCGATGCTCGCAAACTCGAGCAGTACTACTTCACTCCGCAGCCATACATCGTGATCGTCGTCGAAGAGTTTGGTGATCTCATGGCGGTCGACAAAGCCAATGTGGAAAACCTTGTGGTTCGACTCGCGCAAATGGCGCGCGCTTGCGGAATTCACCTGATTCTCGCAATGCAATCTCCGCGAAAAGACGTCGTCACGGGCCTCATCAAAACGAATATTCCGGGCCGAATTTCATTCAAGGTCGCCAGCAAAATGGATTCGCGAATCATCCTCGATGACTCGGGTGCTGAGCGCTTGCTTCCGAACGGTGACCTGCTCTTCTTGGCGCCGGGTGTTTCGAAACCGCAGCGTCACCACGCTCCGTGGGTGACCGAGGGCGAAATCTCGGCGGTCATGTCGTTCTGGGGAGACCAAGGCGAGCCTCAGTACGACACGCTTGCCATGCGCGCGCTCGAAGGATCGGGCGGTGGTTTCGACTTGAGTGGCGAGGCCGAAGACGGTGGCTTCGGCGAGGGCGGCGAAGAGGATCATGACGAGCGTTATGACGAAATCCTCGCGGCGGTCTCGGGCCTAAAAGAAGTGAGCGCCTCGCTGTTGCAAAGAAAGTTCAAGCTCGGTTATCCACGCGCTGCG